>CALDPL010000063.1 GCA_937911965.1 uncultured Allomuricauda sp.
TGCACAGTTCTGGTACCACACCCAGCATATCGGGAAAATGGGCTGGTTGGAATATATTATCGTCACCCCGTCCCAGCACCGGGTGCACCATGCGATCAATGCGGAGTATATCGACAAGAACCTCGGACAGATTTTCTGCGTATGGGACCGGATGTTCGGGACCTTCCAGGAGGAACTGGACCATGTGCCCCCGCAGTACGGGGTACTCAAACCCGTACATACCTGGAATCCGCTGATCATCAATTTCCAGCACTTTTGGAGGTTGTGCCAGGATGCCTGGCGGACCCGTTCTCCATGGGACAAGATCAGGATCTGGTTCATGCCCACCGGATGGCGTCCCGGGGATGTCAGGGAGGCCTATCCCGTGGAGGTCATAGAGGATGTCTATTCCTATGAAAAATACGCTCCACCGGCCCCGCCGGTCCTCAAGGCGTATGCCCTCTTCCAATTGACGGCCACCACCCTGATGATGCTCTTTATGTTCTACAATTACTCCCAGATCGGGTTTGAGGGGCTTCTTCTCCTGGGTGCCTTTGTATTTGTCGGGGTGTTTGGGTATACCGGGCTTATGGACCGCAGGAAATACGCGGCTTGGGTCGAGATTTCCCGTTCCCTTTGTGGCCTGGCCCTGCTGTACTGGAGCGGGGGATGGTTCGGAATCGATTCCTTGGTGCCCATGGGCAGCCTTTTGGTGGCGCTGTACTTTGTGATTTCCCTTTTTGGTGGCCTGTATTTTTCCCTGTGGGAGGGGAGAAGGGCCGCGGTGCCGTCCTAGGGTTTCCCGAATTCCTTTTCGACCAGTGCGATATACTTTTCCATGGCTTCCCTGGGACCGATGTTCTTGGCCTGGAACAGGGCATTTGCCTTAAAGGCATTGATCAGGGGGGTCCTGCTGCCCGGATTGTCATAATTGCGGTTGGCGATCTTGAAATAGGCATAGAGCTTCAAGAGAAGGTCTGCGGGCAGCGGCTCGGTATAGGCGTTCACGATTTCAACGGCCCGGTCAAAACGGATATGTAGCTCTTCCTCAGTCATCGTCTTTCCCCAAGGAGGCAATACAGGTTTTGGCACCCACCACTTTTTGGCCCAGTTTCACGGTGATATTGCAGTTCAGGGGCAACAACAGATCCACCCTGGAACCGAACTTGATAAAGCCGGAATCCTCGCCCTGGGTGACCTGTTCCCCTTCCTCGGCATAGTTGACAATGCGCCTGGCCATGGCGCCGGCGACCTGTCGGTACCCTATTTCCCCGAATTTTGGGGTATGGAGCACCACGGTGGTCCGCTCGTTGTCCGTACTGGACTTGGGGTGCCAGGCCACCAGGTATTTTCCGGGATGGTATTTGGAATAGGTGATCGTGCCACTGGCCGGATAGCGGGTCACGTGTACGTTGATCGGGGACATGAAAATGGAGACCTGCCGCCTTCGGTCCTTGAAATATTCGGGTTCGTCCACCTCTTCGATCACCACCACCTTCCCGTCCACCGGGGCTGTGATCTCATCGAAATTCGGCCTGAGGGTCCTTCTGGGATTCCTGAAGAACTGCAGGATGGCGATCAGGATCACCAGGGCGGTCAGTTGTATGGCCCATCGGGCCCACTCCACTTCCATGAAGCTGTCGGCGGCAATGATGGCGGCCACCGCCAGGACAAAGGTGATTATGATGATTTTCTGACCCTCTTTATGAAACATAGGAAAATAGATTAAGTGTCAAATATGCAAAGGGGGAGGCATACACCAGGCTGTCCAATCGATCCCATATCCCCCCGTGGCCCGGGAGTATGGCACCGCTGTCCTTCACCCCGGCCAATCGCTTGAACTTGGATTCCAACAGATCCCCCAAACTTCCCGTGACCACGATCACAGTGGCCAAGGTCATCCATTGTGCCATATCCAAGGTCCGGTCGCAATGTGAGAGGACGAATGCGGCCACCCATGCAAAAATAAGACCTCCCAAAGAACCTTCAATGGTTTTTTTTGGGGAAACCGAAGGATATAGTTTGGTCCGCCCCAAGGTCCTTCCCACCAAAAAGGCAAAAGTATCGTTTACCCAGATCAGTACAAAGACCCCCATGATCAGGATTTTGGCAAAGGCGGGTTCCGTATAGGGGATCATGGTCAGGAAAATAAATCCTCCCCCTATATAGAATACGGCCATCACAAATTTTTGGAACCCGTTGAAACGGATGGGCCTTTTTGAAAAGAGGAAAACGAGCAGGGCCAGGTCAACGGCCAAGGTCAGGCCGAGGAGGATGTGCAGGGCAATCCCCCCCTGGACCAAATGGATGTAGAACCACCACAGGGCCAGGTAGGCCACAAAAATATAATAGCCCCTGAGCTTTACCAACCTCTTGTATTCATAGAGGCAGCCCAGGCCAAAGGCCATGAACAGAAAGTCAAAGGCGTGGGAACTCAAAAAAACGGCTCCAAGGAGGAGGACCACATAGATGGCCCCCGTGATGGAACGTCTGAGCAGTTCTTTCATGGATCAGTAATCTTCCAGAAGTAAAAGATATACATTTTTCTTGGCACTGCCATAGGTCAGGAAATCATCCTTGTTCTCCTGATCGGGTTCGAAGTGTTTCAAGGTGGTGATATTGCTGGGGAACCCTTGTTTGTATCTTTCCTTGATGACCTTCAGTGCCGCACCCAGGGAATCCACCAATTGGCTGGTCGTGGCGAACACGATCAGGTTCGGGGGCAGGTCGTTCACGTTCTGTTCCCGGATCTGGTTGGAACACACCAGGATGGAGCCGTCGTAGGCGACCAAATGTTCACAGGTGGTGAAAAAAATGGAACTTTCCCTCCTGTTTTCGGTAAATTCAAGGCCTTCCTTGGAAAAACGATCGGCCAATCTGGGGTCCAGGCAATAGAACATATGGTCCTGCCAATTGTTCTCGGAAACAATGCTGCCCAGGGCTTCGGTGACTTCCGAAAAGTCCTCGCAATAGATGAACTTGCCCCCGTTCTTTTTAAAATAGATGGTGAATTTCTCATCGATGGGGATTTTTAAATCCGGCATATGGTCCCCGCGGGTCTCCACACTTTCCTTGGAACCCTTTTTGCCTCCGCCGAATAGATTTCTAAAAACTCCCATTCTTTTATTGTTGGACCGATCCCCAAGGGGACCGGTCTTTGGGTGTCGCCTCCTTTTATTTGGCGGGCTCCACCAATTCTTCTTCTTCCTTCTCAAATGGCCTCTGGCCGAAGATTTTTTCTAAATCAGCCTTAAAGATAACCTCTTTTTCCAAAAGGCGCTCCGCCAACTCTGCGAGTTTGTCCCGGTTCTCCTCCAAGAGTTTGATGGCCCTTTGGTACTGTTCCTCGATGATCTTGGAAATCTCCATATCGATCCGCTGTGCGGTCTGCTCGCTATAAGGTTTGGTGAATCCGTATTCGTTCTGGCCGGAGGAATCGTAATAGGTGATATTGCCCAGTTCCTCGTTGAGGCCGTAGATGGTCACCATGGCCCTTGCCTGTTTGGTCACCTTTTCCAGGTCGCTGAGGGCCCCTGTGGAAATTCGGTCAAAGACCACCTTTTCGGCGGCCCTTCCCCCCATGGTGGCACACATTTCGTCCAGCATCTGTTCGGGATGGACGATCAGCCGTTCTTCGGGCAGGTACCAGGCGGCGCCCAGGGACTGTCCACGGGGCACTATGGTGACCTTGACCAGGGGAGCGGCGTGTTCCAGCATCCAGCTTACCGTGGCGTGTCCGGCCTCGTGGTAGGCAATGGTCTTTTTCTCATCCGGGGTGATGATCTTGTTTTTCTTTTCCAAACCGCCCACGATACGATCCACCGCATCGAGGAAGTCCTGCCTGTTGACCGCTTTTTTCTCCTTCCTTGCGGCGATCAGGGCGGCCTCGTTGCACACATTGGCGATATCGGCCCCTGAGAATCCAGGGGTCTGACGGGCCAGGAAATCCAGGTCCAGGGTCTCGGCGGTCTTGATCGGCCTGAGGTGTACCTCGAAAATTTCCTTGCGTTCGTTCAGATCGGGCAGGTCCACATAGATCTGCCGATCGAACCGTCCGGCGCGCATCAGGGCCTTGTCCAGGACATCGGCCCGGTTGGTGGCCGCCAATACGATCACATTGGTGTTGGTCCCAAAGCCGTCCATTTCGGTCAACAACTGGTTCAGGGTGTTTTCCCGTTCGTCGTTGGATCCGGTAAAGTTGTTCTTGCCCCGGGCACGTCCAATGGCATCGATCTCATCGATGAAGATTATGGCAGGGGACTTGTCCTTGGCCTGTTTGAACAGGTCGCGTACCCTGGAGGCCCCCACCCCCACGAACATCTCCACAAAGTCCGATCCGGAGAGGGAGAAGAAGGGCACCTTGGCCTCTCCGGCCACGGCCTTGGCCAAAAGGGTCTTTCCGGTTCCCGGAGGCCCCACCAAGAGGGCCCCTTTGGGGATCTTGCCCCCCAGGGAGGTATATTTGTCGGGGTTCTTAAGAAATTCCACGATTTCCTGGACCTCTTCCTTGGCCCCTTCCAATCCCGCAACATCCTTGAAGGAGGTCCGGGTATCCGTTTTTTCATCGAAGAGCTTCGCCTTGGATTTTCCGATGTTGAAGATCTGTCCCCCGGCACCGCCCCCGGCACCGCCCGACATCCTGCGCATCAGGTAGATCCAGATTCCTATGATCAGTGCAAAGGGCAACAGGGTCAGGAAAATGTCCCCAATGACGTTGGATTCGGTATCGAACTCCACAATGGTGTCCAGGTTGTTCTCCTTTTTGATCTCGGTGATCTCGTTCTGAAAGATCTGCAGGTCCCCATAGTCCAGCACGTACTGGGGCAACAGGCCGCCTGTGGAGGGGAAGAGGGGTTTTTGGGACACCCCCTTGTGCACGTCCTTGCTCAAGGCCTCTTGGGTGAGGAATACCTTGGCCTGACGCGTGTTGGTGATGATCACGATCTTGGATATGTCGCCGTTGCGCAGGAATTCCTGCAATTCGGAGGTGGTCGTCTTTTCCGTACTGGAGAAGCTGCTGCCCCCAAAGAACTGAAACCCAATGATCAGGGCGATGACCACGCCGTATATCCACCAGGAGCTTACCCGGGGTTTCTTGGGTGTATTATTTTGATTGTTTTCTTTTGCCATGTCAAGTTAAGAATTGTAGCTGCTCTCCACCATCGTTACCTTGGCATCTCCCCAAAGTCCCTCAATGTCGTAGAATTCCCTAATGTGCTTTTGAAATACATGTACGACCACGTTCACATAGTCCATCAATACCCACTCCGCATTCTGGGAGCCCTCGATGTGCCAAGGCTTGTCCTGAATGCTTTTGCTGACGGTTTTTTGGATGGAGGATACGATTGCGTTTACATGCGTATTGGAAGTACCGTTGCAGATAATGAAGTAGTCGCAAACCGTATTCTCAATTTCCCTCAGGTCCAACAGATTGATATCAACTCCCTTTACTTCTTCAATCCCGTGCAAAATCAAGGCAATCAGTTCATCAGAGCTCGCTTTCGTTTTCTGCATTCAAAAATTTTAGTTTTTACAAAGTTATATTTTTTTTGTATTCTTTGCCTTACTATTTAACAAATCGATACGGTGCGCCACAAAGGGGAACATGCTCGAATTATCAAACTTGATGCCACGGATTCCACCAACGACTTCCTCAAGGGTCTTGCCGGTGCGGAACACCGCCGCGTCGGCCTGCATGGTGCGCTGCATATTGTCGCGGATGACCGCGGTCGGCGTGCCGCCGTTGGCATGGCGCAGCCTGTCGAGGTTGGCCAGTGCCTTGTCGCAGGCGTCGCCCGCCAGGCGCCTATGGGGCAGGCCCGGCTTGATGGTCTCGGCGCAGCGGTTGG
>CALDPL010000064.1 GCA_937911965.1 uncultured Allomuricauda sp.
CCGACGCGGTGTGGAGGCCTAGTCGGCACTTGACCAGCGGAGGGCTGTCCCTATAATCCGCGGGTTCCTGGCGCAGCGGCGTTCTCCGGGCGTTTTCGGCTCGCCTGTTTTCGGGTTTTAGTTCATTCGGTTTGTCGTAAGGAGACCACGGCGTGGCACGTATCGCTGGCGTCAATATCCCGACCGGTAAGCGCGTCCCCATCGCGCTGACATATATTCATGGGATCGGCCAGACCAAGGCCAAGGAGATCTGCTCGCGCGTCGGGGTTCCTGACGATCGCCGCGTGCATGAGCTGACCGACGACGAGGTCGTGCGGATCCGCGAAGCGATCGACCGCGACTTTGTGGTAGAGGGCGACCTGCGCCGCGAAGTAGCGATGAACATCAAGCGTCTGATGGACCTGGGCTGCTACCGCGGCCTACGCCACCGCAAGGGGCTGCCGGTTCGCGGTCAGCGCAGCAAAACCAATGCGCGCACCCGAAAAGGGCGTAAGAAAACAGTCGCCAACAAGAAGAAAGCGACCAAATAATACGTAGGCACAATGGCAAAGGCAAGTACCAAAACAGCGAAAAAGCGCAAAGTAGTGGTGGAGTCCACCGGAGAGGCGCATGTTGTTGCTTCTTTCAACAATATCATTATATCCCTTACCAACAAAAAAGGAGATGTGATCTCTTGGTCCTCTGCCGGAAAAATGGGATTCCGGGGGTCAAAGAAAAACACGCCCTATGCTGCCCAGGTGGCCGCAGAGGATTGTTCAAAGGTGGCCCACGAGGCTGGATTGAGGAAAGTAAAGGTCTATGTCAAAGGACCGGGGAATGGTCGGGAATCCGCCATTCGTACCCTGCACAATTCGGGGATCGAGGTGACCGAGATCATCGATGTCACCCCACTTCCGCACAACGGTTGTAGGCCTCCCAAGAGAAGAAGAGTTTAATCAAGTTCAATAACACGGCCCAAAAAGGGTCTTCACCAAAGGCGCAATATCGATTATCGAAGGATAAGCCTTAATTCATAATCGCGCTTTTTAATTTAAAGAAGATGGCAAGATACACAGGACCAAAAACAAAGATCGCCCGAAAGTTTGGAGAGACGATTTTCGGGGAGGACAAATCCTTCGAAAAGAAGAATTACCCTCCGGGCCAACACGGGAACAACAGACGCCGCGGCAAAAAATCGGAATATGCAATCCAGTTGACGGAGAAGCAAAAGGCCAAGTATACCTATGGTATCTTGGAACGACAGTTCCGCAACCTCTTTACCGAGGCCAAGAGAAAGGAAGGGGTCACCGGGGAGGTGCTTCTGCAATTGTGTGAATCCCGTTTGGACAACGTGGTGTACAGAATGGGCATATCACCCTCGAGAAGCGGAGCACGCCAATTGGTATCCCACCGTCACATAACCGTGAACGGGGAGGTGGTCAATATCCCCTCCTACAAATTGAAGGCCGGCGATGTTGTCGGAGTAAGGGAAAAGTCCAAATCCATTGAATCCATTCAGGATTCATTGGCATCCAATAGTTCCGTCTACGAATGGATCAGTTGGAATTCCGAAAAGAAGGAAGGGACCTTTGTCAGTGTTCCTGAACGAATCCAGATTCCAGAAAACATCAAGGAGCAACTGATCGTCGAATTATACTCTAAATAAATTCACATTATTCCGATTATGGCATTACTTAATTTTCAGAAGCCTGATAAAGTTATAATGGTAAATTCCACCGATTTCGAAGGGAAATTTGAATTCCGCCCTTTGGAACCTGGCTATGGATTGACTGTTGGGAATGCGCTGAGAAGGGTCTTGCTTTCCTCTTTGGAAGGTTTTGCGATCACTTCTGTGCGTATAGACGGAGTTGAACATGAATTTTCAGTGGTTCCCGGGGTTGTTGAGGATGTCACTGAAATCATCCTTAACCTGAAACAATTGAGGTTCAAAAGGCAGATTGAGGATGTCGAGAGCGAAACCGTTTCCATTTCCGTCAGCGGAAAGGAACAATTGACCGCAGGGGACTTCCAAAAGTTCATTTCGGGATATCAGGTACTCAACCCGGATTTGGTGATCTGTAATATGGATCCCAAGGTGAGCATCAATCTGGAAATTGTCATTGAAAAAGGCCGTGGCTATGTACCTGCCGAGGAGAACAAGAAATCCAATGCTCCTTTGGGAAGCATTGCGGTGGATTCTGTGTTCACCCCGGTCAAGAACGTAAAATACAGCATTGAAAACTTCAGGGTAGAGCAAAAGACCGATTACGAAAAATTGATCTTTGAAATCATCACCGATGGTTCCATACATCCGAAGGAAGCCTTGACCGAAGCGGCAAAAGTCTTGATTCACCACTTCATGTTGTTCTCGGACGAGCGCATAACCTTGGAGGCCGATGAGATCGCCCAAACCGAGACCTACGATGAGGAGTCGTTGCACATGCGTCAACTCTTGAAGACCAAGTTGGTTGATTTGGACCTTTCCGTAAGGGCATTGAACTGCCTAAAGGCCGCCGAGGTGGATTCCTTGGGAGACTTGGTTTCCTACAACAAGAACGATTTGATGAAGTTCAGGAACTTCGGAAAAAAATCATTGACCGAACTCGAAGAATTGGTGATCAACAAAGGCCTCCAATTTGGAATGGATTTGGGCAAATACAAACTGGATAAGG
The DNA here is from genome assembly GCA_937911965.1 of uncultured Allomuricauda sp. Lineage (GTDB taxonomy): Bacteria > Bacteroidota > Bacteroidia > Flavobacteriales > Flavobacteriaceae > Flagellimonas. The sequence continues at coordinate 2,652 of CALDPL010000064.1, forward strand.
ATTAATTAATCATATTTTGCTCTCCTGACCCTCCAAGTCGGGATTTGGCAGCAAGATGATAAACCATAACAATGAGACACGGAAAGAAATTCAATCACTTGGGAAGGACCTCGGCCCACAGAAAGGCCATGTTGGCCAATATGGCCTGTTCCCTTATAGAGCATAAAAGGATAAACACCACGGTTGCCAAGGCCAAGGCCCTTAAGCTGTTCGTGGAACCTTTGATCACCAAATCAAAAACGGAAAACAACCAGACCTCTGAAAAAGGCACACACAACAGAAGGGTGGTGTTCAGCAACCTTAGGAACAAGGATGCGGTGACCGAACTTTTTGGGACTGTGGCCGAAAAGGTGGGCAATAGGCCCGGGGGTTATACCCGGATCATCAAATTGGGCAACCGCCTTGGTGACAATGCGGACATGGCCATGATCGAATTGGTCGACTTCAATGAATTGTACAACGCGGGCAAACCTGCCAAGAAATCCACTCGAAGAAGTAGAAGAGGGGGTGGAAAGAAAGGTGATGTGGTCCCTGTGGCCGCCGACACCAAAACCGACGATTCCGAAGAATAGAAAACATGGATTCGAGTTTGATAACAATAAAAAAAAGGATAAGTGGAAGCTTATCCTTTTTTTATGTTTTTTTGCAGTTGGGAAATAAAGAAGCAGCATGAAGTATCAAAAAAAGAAAGACGCATTGATTTTGTTGGCCGATGGCACCATTTTCCACGGAAAGGCCGTCGGGGACAAAGAGGGCACTGCCATGGGAGAGGTCTGTTTCAATACCGGAATGACCGGTTATCAGGAAATCTTTACGGATCCCTCGTACTTCGGTCAATTGATGGTGGCCACCAATGCCCATATCGGGAATTACGGAACCCGGGAAGATGAAGTGGAGTCCGACAAGGTCAAGATTGCAGGCCTTATCTGTAAGAATTTCAGTTATCACTATTCCAGGCCAAAGGCCCAGATGTCCTTATTGGAGTTTATGGACAAGAACGACCTCTTTGCCATTTCGGATGTGGATACCCGGGCCCTGGTGGGCCATATCCGGGACCACGGGGCCATGAATGCCCTGATAACCACCCGGGTCGATCAAATCGATGAGCTCAAAGAGGAATTGAAACAACTGCCCAGCATGGATGGTCTGGAACTGGCTTCCAAAGTTTCCACAAAGGAGCCCTATTATTTTGGGGATGAACATGCAGAAATCAGGATTTCCGCCCTGGACATAGGGATCAAAAGAAACATTCTCAGAAATATGGCCCAACGGGGCGCCTACATCAAGGTTTTCCCCTACAACGCTCCCTATTCGGAGATGGAGGCCTGGAAACCGGATGGATTCTTTATCTCCAATGGCCCTGGGGATCCCCAACCCTTGACCAATGCCATCGAAGTCACCAAGCAAATCATAAAATCCGGTAAACCCATGTTCGGCATCTGTTTGGGCCATCAGGTCCTGGCCCTTGCCAATGGGGTTTCCACCTATAAGATGCACAACGGGCACAGGGGCATCAACCATCCCATCCTCAATGTGATGACGGGAAAGGGGGAGATCACCTCCCAAAATCATGGGTTTGCGGTCAATAAGGAAGAGGCTGAGGCCCATCCGGAATTCGAGATCACCCATACCCATCTAAACGACGGTACGGTGGCAGGATTACGCATGAAGGACAGGGACATCTTTTCGGTGCAATACCACCCTGAGGCCAGTCCGGGACCCCATGATGCCCACTACCTTTTCGATCAGTTCTTTGATATGGTCAAGGCGAACAAAAACTAAATCGATATAGTTCATTTTTTCGGAATTCAAGGGGACATTCCGAATCAAATCATAGGATTGGAAGGCCACCCTTTCGTATCTTAGCCCTTTAGACCACAACATTTAAAAGCGCGTTAAAATGAGTATTATCATCAGCATCCATGCAAGGCAGATTTTGGATTCAAGGGGCAACCCCACAGTAGAGGTGGATGTGCTCACGGAAAATGGGATTTTGGGAAGGGCCGCAGTACCCTCCGGTGCCTCGACAGGGGAACATGAGGCCGTGGAACTTCGGGATGGAGGGTCCGCCTTCATGGGAAAGGCCGTGACCAAGGCAGTTGAAAATGTCAATACCATCATTGCCGACAAGTTGGTGGGAAGCTCGGTATTCGAGCAAAACCAAATTGACCGGACCATGATCGATCTGGATGGCAGCCCGAACAAATCCAAATTGGGGGCCAATGCCATACTGGGGGTCTCCCTGGCCGTGGCCAAGGCGGCGGCCAATGAATTGGGAATGCCCCTGTACCGATATGTGGGCGGGGTAAGTGCCAACACCCTTCCGGTGCCCATGATGAACATCATCAATGGGGGATCCCATTCCGATGCCCCCATCGCATTCCAAGAGTTCATGGTCATGCCCATCAAGGCACGGGACTTCAGCCATGCCATGCAAATGGGAACCGAAATCTTCCACAACCTCAAAAAGGTTTTGCACGATCGTGGCCTCAGTACGGCCGTGGGCGATGAGGGAGGATTTGCACCTACCCTGGAAGGCGGCACCGAGGATGCCCTGGATACCATCGCCAAGGCTGTTGAAAAAGCCGGTTACAAGTTGGGGGACGAGGTCATGATCGCCCTGGACTGTGCCTCTGCCGAGTTTTATGTGGATGGGAAATACGATTACACCAAATTTGAAGGAGAAAAAGGACAAGTAAGAACTTCTGCAGAGCAAGCCCAATATTTGGCGGATTTAACCTCTAAATATCCTATCATCTCTATCGAAGATGGTATGGACCAAAATGATTGGGAGGGATGGAAGTTGCTTACTGAAAAGATAGGTAAAAATGTGCAATTAGTAGGTGATGATTTATTTGTAACGAATGTGGAGCGTCTTTCACGTGGCATTGAAGAAGGTATTGCAAACTCAATTTTAATAAAAGTAAATCAAATTGGATCACTAACCGAAACAATTGCTGCAGTAAATATGGCTAAAAATGCTGGCTATACTGCAGTTATGTCACACCGTTCGGGTGAAACAGAAGATTCTACCATTGCAGATCTTGCGGTAGCATTGAACACTGGTCAAATTAAAACTGGTTCAGCTTCCCGTT
>CALDPL010000065.1 GCA_937911965.1 uncultured Allomuricauda sp.
TCCTCTATGATGGCCTCCAGTTTGGACTCCCATTCCCCCATCAGGGAAACCTTGTTGCTCGGGGTACTGCTGTATTCGGCCCAAAGGGGCATATTGTCGATCAGGATGGCCGAAAGGTCCCCGAAAAAGCTTCCATTGTCCTCATAGAGTTCCTTGCTGCCCCCCAGCCTGAGGCTCTTGCCGGTGAAGAGTTGTGAGTTCTCATTGTTGTTCAAATACAGGCACAACAGGTCCTTGCTGGATTTGTAATGGCAATCCTCCAGGGCCTCGTTGCTCACCGGAATGAACTTGCTCTTGGCATTGGTGGTCCCGGAACTCTTGGCGAACCATTTGATCGTAGTGGGCCAGAACAGTTTCTGTTCCCCCCTTCGGGTACGCTCGATCAAGGGAGCGATGTCCTCATAGCCCACCAGGGGAACCCGATTGCGGAATTCCTCGTATTTGGGCAGGTCCTTGAACCCGTATTCCCTGCCCAATAGGGTGTCCTGTGAAAAATCCATCAACTGCCTGAGCACCTCGTCCTGTACCTCCGAGGGAAATTTCAGAAAAAGTTCGATTTGGTGATAGCGTTTCCTCAACAACCAGGAAGCAATGGAATTGAACAGGGGTATCGCCATTTTTGGGTATCTTTATCCACAACTTTGGGTTGGGCATGAACGCTAATTTAAGCCATCCCGAAAACATTTTCAAAAAAGTTCCAAACATTCATCCCCATGCTGTACGAAGGAGTCCTGCGCAAAATGCAAACTGAATTCTCCACGCCCATCCAATACTTTTTGATATTGGGTGCGGATTTTATCAATATGAACCAGGCCCTGGACCGGGAACTGGAAATGGAACTGATCAAGACCCAGTGTCTAAACTGCGGGGAGGACCGTCCCATCTTTAGACAGGGCTTCTGCAGGAGCTGTTTTTTCGAGAGCCCCCTGGCCGGGGACTGGATCATGAAACCGGAACTGAGCACGGCCCATTTGGATAAGGAGGACCGAGATCTGGAATATGAAAAAAGGATGCAGCTCCAGCCCCATATCGTCTATTTGGCCAATTCCAGCAACGTCAAGGTCGGGGTCACCCGCAAATCACAGTTGCCCACCCGTTGGATCGATCAGGGGGCCCATGAGGCCATCCCCATCGTGGAAGTGCCCAACCGCTACCTGGCCGGAATCACCGAAATGGCCCTCAAGGAATACGTGAGCGATAAGACCAGTTGGCAGAAAATGCTCAAAAACGACCTGGAAGATGTGGACCTACAGGCGTGGCGGGAACGGCTCAGGCCCCATATCCCCGAGGAAGCGGCCCCCTACTTTTTGGATCGGCAGGAGGAGGTCCATCTGGAGTTTCCGGTACTGCGTTTCCCCCAAAAGGTCAAAAGCCTGAAATTGGAAAAAGCCCACCAATACAGGGGTGTCCTAAAAGGCATTAAGGGACAGTACCTCATTTTCGAGGATGATACCGTCTTTAATATCAGGGGCAATGAGGGCCTCTATGTGGGCCTGGACATCCATTGACCGCAGCCCCACTAATCCACCGTATCCTTTTTCTTTTTCCCCAACAGGCCCCCCAAAATGGATTTGGCGGCTTCCTTCCCTTGATCTTGGACCGAGCTCTTGGTCGAATCGGGAGTTGTTTTGTCATCCCCTCCCAACAGAGTGCCCAACGCCTCCTTCACCCCGCCCTGGGTCGAAGTTGTCGTGGAATCCGATCCGTCCTTTTTCAACAGGTCGGACAACAGATCCTTGGCCTTGTCCTTGCCCTGATCCATCAGCTTTTGCTTCTGTACCTCCACTAACCTGGAGGTCAGGGTCTTGACCGAAGAGGCCAGATTTGTGCTCACACTGGGACTGCTGAAATTGCCCCCAATACTGGCCGTAACGGGAACGGTGACCTCGGCCAGGCTCTGATCGTTCATCTGGGCGATAAGGTTGCTCACCTCCGAGCCCAGATATTTGGCAGGGACCTCCAAGGTGGCCGTGTAATCCATCTGCCGATCGAAGCCATGACTGCCGTCCACATTTATGGCAATATCCTTATAGTTCAAAGTAAAGGGCTTTACCCGTACCGACCCGTTGTCAAAGCTCAGGGCGGTCTTCAGGCCATCCAGGTCGATCTGTTTGCTGTCCAGAAAATTCAATTTGCTGTCCAGGGCAGCGATCAAGGGGGTCTTTTCGGTATTCACCGAAGTGGATAGAAGTTCCGCCAACAAGTTCCCTGAAATGGTGGCCAGGTTCGGGGTGAAATCATCCTTCAACAGCCCCGAGATGTTGATGTCGGAATTGAGCTTGCCCTCCAGGGCCGTGGCCAAAGGGGTCAACACCTTAAAGAGTTCCAGGCCCTCAAAGGAATCCCTGATGTTGAAATTGTGCATGCCCAGGTCCAGGTCGAAAGTGGAATCCGTCCCCTTGGTGGACACCGAACCGGAGAGGCCCAAGGTTCCGCCGAACAGGTCGGAGGTCAGGTTTTGCAATTCGGCGGTTTCATCCTTGATGATCAGGGTACCCTTGACGTTCCTGAGTTTTAGATTGTCATAGAGCACCGTATTGGCAACGGCCTCCACCCGACAGTCCAAAAAAGAGGGGATCTTGATGCGTTCCTCCCCACTCGGGGCAGGGGCTTCCTCCGGGGCGGCTTCCCCTTCTCCCTGGGCAACTCCCGTATCCTCCACCATCAGATCGTTCAGGTTGAACTGTTCGGAAGAGAGTTTGAAATTCCCTTGGACCGTCTCGTTGTTGAACATAAAGCCCAACAGATTGTCCAAGGTGCCGGAGGCGTTGAAATCCGTACTTCCCATTTTTCCCTGTAGGGAGTTCAGACTGACCTTCCCCGGATTGAATCCCAGGTCGGCCCGGTCAAGGACCACCGGATGCTTGAGCTCCGGGGAGGCATACTCAAAACCGGTCAACAGCAGATGCCCGGCCAGGTTGGTGTTTTCGTATTGTTTTTTCTCCAGGGATTCCATGTCGAACTTGGCCGAAACATCGGCATCCAACATCCCCTTGAGGTCCAGGTCCCCTTCCAGGGGATAGGCCTGGGATATATTGGATAGGTCGATCTTTCCGTCCGCCTTGAGGTCCACTTTGGTATTGCCCATCAGGTCCCTGATCTTGGAACTGAGGTTGAAGCGGTCCCGATCGATGGTGAAGGAAAGCCTTTCTATGTCCACGGAGGTGTCCTCGACGATTCCCGTGGAATTGTCCACTTCCACATCGATGAACACATTGTTCACCGTTTTGGGGAGATCGGGGTATTTAAAGGAGGCATTGTCCGAATTGATCTTGATGTTGAAGGTGGGGATATGGTCCTCGTCCACGATTCCCTTGAACTGGCCGGCCACCTCAAAGTTCCCGCTGGTCTCCACCGATTCGATGTTCTTCGAATAGGCCTCGGGGATCAGGGCCAGAAAGTTTCTGAAATCCGAGGAAGGGGTCTTAAAGGTGATGTCCACCTCCTGGTTGTCCTCATTGAGCTGTACATATCCGTCGAATACCAAGGGCAATTGGTTCACCAGGGCCCTGTTCTCCAGGAAACTGTATCTGTTCTCGACCAGGTCGATCCCGATCAGGGCGTCCAGGGAGACTTTGTGCCGATCCAGATAGAGGGTGCTGTCCATTTCAAAGGAGACCAGGGCATCGGTCAGGGTCTTGAGCTGGGACTGTTCCAGGGAGAGGTCCCCGGCCCCGGAATGGTTCATCTCCAAAAGGTGCAGGCGCATGCCTGAGGAAAGGTCCTCATAGGTGATTCTGGAATCGGTGATGGCATAGGAATCCATGCTCAGGCTGAACTGGTCCTGGGCCATCGCCTGGTCCGCCACGGCCTCCCCTTCCTCGTCCTCCCCATCTTTAAGGGCTATGTCGTAATTGGCATTCTCTTCCCGGTCCACCCGGATGTTCAATTGGGCACGGTCCACTTGGAACCTTTTGATGACCAAGGGCTCCTCCGCGGTCTTGAAAAGTTCCTTTACGGACATGCTCAGGGCCACGTCCCCCGCGGCAAAGAGGGTATCCCCTTCAAAGGGGGCCCGGTTCACCAAGGAAATATCCTTGAGGGAGACATGGGCATTGGGAAAACTCTTGATCAAACTCAGCTTGGCTTCCCTGAAGTCCAAGGTGGCATTGATGTTGTTGTTCACCTTGTTCTTGATGATATCAGCGATCTTTCCCTCCAAAAAGAAGGGAACCGCGATCAGCAGTGCCAGCAGGGCTACCATAAAAATTCCGATGATCTTCAGGGCCTTTTTCTTCATGACATGTTTTTTGACAAAATAAGGGGATGGTTTCAATCCAAGGAAATTTCTTCCCCTATTTTTAAGTTAAATCTTTTTCGCACCAGATATACGAAGAAATACAGGAAAGGGGTGTCCAACAGGGCCATAAATATCTTAAAGATCACCCCACTGATCACCAAACCCTTGAAATATTCCCATGGAATCACCCGAAACAGGCACATCAGCCCGATCACTGTCACGGTATCCAGGGTCTGGGAGGTAAAGGTCGAAAAATTATTCCTGAGCCAGAGCATCCTCCCCTTGGTCACCCTTTTCCAAAAGTGGTACAGGCCGATATCGACGTATTGGGCCGACAGATAGGCGAGCATGGATGCCAGCACTGCCAGGGGGGAGAGCGCAAAGACCCGGGCAAAGGTGGTGTCGTCCACAGGGGAAAGCCCAATGGCCGGGACATGGATGGACAGCAGGATGATCGCGAGGGAAAAAAAAGAGGCAAAAATTCCCGCCGTCACGATCTGGTTGGCTTTTCTCCGTCCGAAGATCTCAGACACCATATCGGTGATCAAAAAGGTGATGGGATAGGGCAAAATCCCAACGGACAGCTCAAAAAGCGGGACCCCGAACAGCCTGACCTCCCCAAAGGGCTTCCAAGAAAAGAATTTCTGGAAGATCAGATTGGACACCACCAGGGAAGTGATGAACAGGGCGGCCAGACAAAGATATATGGAAAACGCCCTTCTCTTGTCCGCTTCGGTCATCCGGGCTATTTAAGGTCCAGACTGTAGGGCATCCTGGCCTGGATTCCCTGCTGGTTTTCCAGTTCCTTGAATTCCTTGAGGATCTTATAGGCCCTGTTGCCGATCTCTTCCTTGAGGATCGATTCCCCAATCTTGGCCCTTACCCCGCCAAAATCTTCCATGAGTTGCTGGAAATCCGATTTGTACTTGGGATATTTCCTGAGGCCATAGGTTTGCAATCCGGCCATTTCCGCGGCCTCGGCCACGGCATCCTCCAAATAGCCCAACTCGTCCACAAGGCCGTTTTCCACGGCATCCGCCCCACTCCAGACCCGGCCCTGGGCCAAGGAATCCACCTGGGCCAAGCTCATATTGCGGCCAAGTGCAACCCGCTCCAAAAAGGTGTTATAGGTTTCCTCTATGCTCTCCTGCATGGTATTGCGGAAGGAATCGTTCATGGGCTCGAACACGGAATAGTCCACTGAATTTTTGTTGGTGCCCACTTGTTCGGCATTGATGCCGATGTTCCCGGCCAATCCCCTGATGTTGGGAATGGTGCCAAAGACCCCGATGGAACCCGTTATGGTGGTGGGATCGGCAAAGATCTTGTCCCCGCCCACCCCAATATAATAGCCACCGGAAGCCGCCACATTGCCAAAGGAGACCACCAGGGGTTTCTCCTCCTTGGCCAATTGCATCTCCCTCCAGATGATCTCGGATACCAGGGCGCTGCCCCCAGGGGAATCCACCCGGAAGACGATGGCCTTGGTCCCATCGTCCTTGGCCGCCTTTCTAAGGGCATCCACGATGAGTCCCTGTCCGATATATTCCTTGCCCCCCTGTCCGTAAAAGATGGGGCCCTGGGCATAGATCACGGCAATCTTGGACTCCCCCTTGGGAAGGTCCCGGTTCTTCACGGATCTTGCATATTCATCGAACTTCACATAATTGGGGAGGGCATCCCCGTCCAAGCCCAATTTGTCCCGCAGCAGATCCTCGTATTGGTCGTGGTGCAACACCCCGTCGAGCAGGCCCGAGGCCACGGCCAGGGAAGGGCTCCTCCCCCCCAGGGTATCGGCAATTTGGTTCAGCTCGGCAGGGCTCAGTTCCCTTGCCCCCGAGATATCCTCCACCATCACATCCCAGACGGAAGTGATCAGTTCCTTGATCTGCTCCCGGTCTTCCACACTCATGCTGTTCGACAGAAAGGGTTCCACGGCACTCTTGTACTTCCCGTGGCGGATGACCTCCATGGAAATACCGGATTTCTCCTGAAGGTCTTTATAATAGAGCACCTCGGTGGCCAATCCCTTGAAATCAAGCACCCCCAAGGGGCTGATATAGAGTTGGTCGGCCGCAGTGGCCAAATAGTAGTCTTTTTGGGTGTAGATGTCGGCATGTGAGAGCACGAATTTCCCGCTTTCCTTAAAGTCGAGCAGGGCCTCCCGGATCTCCCGGGTCTGTGCCAGGCCGGCCTGCAAAAAGCCGGTGGTCAAGCTGATCCCTTTGATCTTGTTGTCCGTTTTGGCCACTTCTATGCCGTGGAGGATGTCGTCCAGGGCCAGTATATTGGATCCCAAGGCGGCAAAGGGGTCCGCCGGGTCCATTCCCGCATAATCCATGATCGGGGCCGATAGCCCGAGTTCCAATACCGAATTTTCCTTGACCACCACCCCCTTATCGGCACTGCCGATCAGGGCCATAAGGAAAAAAAACATGCCCGTGATGATCGCAAAGGCCACAAGGCACCCCAAAATGGAGGCCAATAAGTTTCTTAAAAAGTTCATTCAATGCTTATTTAAACAAGTTCAAATATAACCATCTTTGCAAAGTTATTTCTACTTTGTCTTTAGGATTATGGTCAGAAAACAAAAGGTATATATCTCCCTGGGGAGCAATATGGGCAATCGCCATGCAACCTTGCAAAGGGCGGTTTTCGCGATCCAACGAAAGGTGGGGGCCATCCTGGACCTCTCCTCGGTCTATGAAAACCCGGCCGTGGGCTTTTCGGGGGATGATTTCCTGAACGCCGTCATCTCGGTATTGACCCCTTTGGAGCCCTTGGAACTGCTACACGCCCTGTTGGAAATCGAAAGGGAATTCGGCCGGGTGCGCACCCCGGGGCAGGGCCACGGACCCAGGACCCTGGATCTGGACATCATCTATTACGGGACCGAGCAGATCCAGGACGGGGAACTCACCGTCCCCCATCCCAGGATGCAGCAGCGGAACTTTGTCCTAAAGCCCCTGGCCGACATTGCCCCGCAGTTTTACCATCCCCGCCTGGGCAAGGATACCCGCAACCTCCTGCAGGAATGCAGGGACCGGAGCAGGCTCACCAAGACCAAGCACAGGCTCTTCAAGGACCGTGCAGGACTCTTTTCACAGCTTCAGTTCATGGCCATCGAGGGGAATATCGGCGCGGGCAAGACCAGCCTCTCGAAGATGATCGCGGAGGATTTCAACGCCAAATTGGTTTTGGAGCGCTTTGCCGACAACCCCTTTCTGCCCAAGTTCTACGAGGACCCTTCCCGCTATGCCTTCTCCTTGGAAATGTCGTTCCTGGCGGACCGCTACCAACAGTTCATGGACGATACCTCACAGTTCGACCTGTTCAAGAACTTTATGGTCAGCGACTACGATATCTTCAAATCCCTGATCTTTGCAAGGGTCACCCTGGGACCCGAGGAATTCAACCTGTACCGGAAGCTCTTCAACATCATGTACCGGGAGGTGAAAAAACCGGAGGTCTATCTCTACCTCTACCAAAACACCGACCGGCTGTTGGAAAACATCAGAAAACGGGGAAGGGACTATGAACAGGGCATTGGCAGGGACTATTTGGAGAAGATCAATCGCGCCTATCTGGATTTCATCAGGGAGCGTCCGGGAGGGAACCATCTGGTGGTGGACCTGGAAAATCTGGATTTTGTGAACAGTCCCGGGGACTATGAACGCATCTTGGAACAATTGGAGTCCAATATCATTTCAAGGGAATTTTAGGAGAATTTTGGGGAAATATTTGGATATAACGATTGGTTTTATTTTCTTAGAGGCCTTAAGATTGGGAACTAACTAACTCAAACTTTATACCAGGCCCTGTATTTACAGGGCTTTTTTGATTTTGGTCCAGAGGTCCCAGACCACGATTCCCACGCTGACCGATATGTTCAGGGAATGTTTGGTCCCGAACTGCGGAATTTCCAAAACGGTCCCACAGGCCGAGACCACCTCTTGGGAGACGCCCTTCACCTCATTGCCAAAGACTAGGGCCACGGTCCGCCCGTCCCCCTGAAAATCCTGTAACATGACCGCTCCCACCGCCTGTTCCACGGCAAGGCAATGGATTCCCTGCAATTGCAGTTCCTCCACCAGGGCAAGGGTGTCCTTCCGGTATTCCCAATCCACACTTTCGGTGGCCCCAAGGGCCGTTTTGTGGATGTCCTTATGGGGAGGACTTTCCGTGATTCCACAGAGATAGACCTTTTGGATCAAAAAGGTGTCCGCCGTCCGAAAGACCGATCCGATGTTGTTCAAACTCCTGACATTGTCAAGGATCAGGATGATCGGGGTTTTCCCGGCCTGTTTGAAGGCCTCCACATCCAAGCGGTCCAATTCGCTGTTCCGTAGTTTTCGCTTCATGACTTTTTAACGATTGGGCTGAAAATATCAACAATAATTCACGGTGGCAGGGGAAAGCGATATATTCGTTCCCAAGCCCGGTCAGGGGCAAAAATAACGGAATAATCTCGCTTTGGCCGCCAAGAAAAAAACAAAGAAGGACAGCCCCTTGATGCAACAGTTCAACAGCATCAAGGCCAAACACCCGGACGCCCTGTTGTTGTTCCGGGTGGGGGATTTCTATGAAACCTTCGGGGAGGATGCCGTACGGGCCGCAAAAATCCTGGGCATCGTCCTGACCCAACGCAACAATGGGGGGGACCAGACCGAACTGGCAGGATTTCCGCACCATTCCCTGGGCACCTACCTGCCCAAATTGGTAAAGGCCGGACAACGGGTGGCCGTCTGCGATCAATTGGAGGATCCCAAGATGGCCAAGGGCATCGTAAAGCGGGGGGTCACCGAACTGGTCACCCCGGGGGTGGCCCTGGGCGATGCCATGCTCTCGGCCAAGGACAACAACTTTTTGGCCGCCCTGCACTTTGGGAGGAACAAAATGGGGATATCCTTCCTGGACATCTCCACCGGGGAATTCCTCACCTCCGAGGGCAGTCCCCAGCAAATGGATAAATTGCTGCAGAACTTCGCCCCCAACGAGCTCTTGATCGCCAAGACCCACAAAAAGGAGTTCGAGGAACTCTTTGGCAGGGACCACCACAGTTTCTTTCTGGAGGAATGGATCTTTCAGGAGGATTACGCCCGGGAAAGCCTGAACGGCCATTTTGGGACCAATTCCCTCAAGGGTTTCGGACTTGGGCATCTGCAGGAGGGCATCATTGCCTCCGGGGCGGTGCTGCATTACCTCTCCGAAACCCAGCATCACAGGCTGGGCCATATCAACCGCATTGCCCGCATCCCCGAGGAACAATACGTCTGGTTGGACCGTTTTACGGTCCGAAACCTGGAACTCCACCATTCCCCCCACCAGAACGGGGTCACCCTTTTGGAGGTCATCGACCACACCCGCTCCCCCATGGGGGGCAGATTGCTCAAACGCTGGCTGGCCCTGCCCTTGAAACAATTGGAGCGCATTCAGGACCGGCATCAGCTGGTCGACCATTTGACACGGCATGGGGATGAACTGGAAAGGGCACAACATTGGATCAAGCAGATGGGGGACCTGGAACGCCTGATTTCCAAACTGGCCACCGGGAAGATCAACCCCAAGGAGGTCATCCTTTTGAAAAACTCCCTGGAGGCCCTAGGGCCCATCAAACAATGGGCGGAATCAAGTCCCGACAGCTCCCTTAGGGAACTGGGACAGGGCCTGGAGGACTGCCCGGAGCTCCGCTCCAAGATCAAGGAGGTCCTCAATGAGGCGGCCCCGGTACATGTGGCCAAGGGGGATACCATAGCCCAAGGCTATTCCCAAGAATTGGACGAACTACGGGAATTGGCATTTTCGGGGAAGGATTATCTGGACAGGATGTTGGAGCGCGAGTCCCAACAGACGGGCATCACGTCCCTGAAAATCGCCTCCAACAATGTATTCGGGTATTATATCGAGGTACGCAACACCCACAGGGACAAGGTACCCGAAAGCTGGATCCGCAAGCAGACCCTGGTCAATGCCGAGCGATATATCACCGAGGAACTGAAGGAATACGAATCCAAGATCCTGGGAGCTGAGGAGCGGATCCTGGAATTGGAACAGCAATTGTTCGAACGCCTCTTGGTCTGGATGCAGGAATACATTGCCCCAGTGCAGCGCAGTGCCCGGGGAATTGCCAAACTGGACTGCCTCTGTGGCTTTGCCCAATTGGCGGTGGAACACCGATATGTACGTCCCGACATGGACGATTCCACGGCCCTTGAGATTGTGGAGGGAAGGCATCCGGTGATCGAAAGGCAACTGCCCCCCGGCGAGGTTTATGTGACCAACGACCTGAAATTAAACCGGGAGGACCAACAGATCATCATGATCACGGGTCCCAATATGAGCGGCAAGTCGGCAATCCTTCGGCAGACTGCACTGATTGTCCTGCTGGCACAGATGGGAAGCTTTGTGCCGGCAACACGGGCCAAGATCGGTATCGTGGACAAAATATTCACCAGGGTCGGTGCCAGCGACAACATATCCATGGGGGAATCCACCTTTATGGTGGAGATGAACGAGACTGCCTCGATCCTGAACAACCTATCCGAACGAAGCCTGGTGCTTCTAGATGAAATCGGACGGGGCACCAGCACCTATGACGGGATATCCATCGCTTGGGCCATCTCGGAATACCTGCACGAGCACCCCTCAAGGGCAAAGACCCTTTTTGCCACCCATTACCACGAACTCAACGGCATGGCCGACAACTTTCCCCGAATCAAGAACTATACGGTTTCGGTAAAGGAACTCAAGGACCGGGTACTCTTCCTGAGGAAGTTGGTCCCCGGGGGCAGCGAGCACAGTTTTGGGATCCATGTGGCCAAAATGGCGGGCATGCCACAGGCCCTGATCCAAAAGGCCACCAAAATCCTGAAGAATCTGGAGAAGTCCCATTCCAGTGAGGCCATGGGCGAAAAGCTCCAAAAGGGCCAAAACGAGATGCAACTCAGTTTTTTCCAACTTGACGATCCCCTTTTGGAGGAGATCAAGGAGGAAATCCTTCACTTGGACATCGACACCCTCACCCCGGTGGAGGCCCTGATGAAACTCAATGAGATCAAAAGACTGTTGGGATACAAGAAAAAGGCGAGTTCCTGAAAAAATTTGCTCCGTATGCGGGAAATGTATTAAATTTGCAACCGTTCTCCCAGAAAGGGCGAAGTTCATAAAAATACCGCCTCCCTGCCCCCATGACGGGGAATGGTATCGGCAACTATGCGAAAATAGCTCAGTTGGTAGAGCGCCACCTTGCCAAGGTGGAGGTCGCGGGTTCGAATCCCGTTTTTCGCTCCAAAACGCTGCTTGCAGCGTTTTTTTGTTTCAAGTCCATTCTGATGTATTGCCCGGGTGGTGGAATGGTAGACACGTTGGACTTAAAATCCAATGAGCAGCAATGTTCGTGCGGGTTCAAGTCCCGCTCCGGGTACTGGACAGGAAAAGTGATCGAACCAAGATGCTTTTCCTGTTTTTAGTTTTGTGCAGGTCGCAATTCAGCCCAAATATCAAACAGGAAATGCGATAATTTCTCAGGTGTGAAACCTTTTCGATATACTATGGGTGCCCAAGGCAATCTCGGACCAACATCACTTCCTTTTTATCATTTCCGTCCTCTTGGCAGGGCCAACCCAAGTTTTCGGAATAAGGTCAAAGATTGGACGAATTCATTCCAAAACTTTTCCAGCGCAAAAACAATATCACTTGCCACCAAACATAAGCTGAATGGTTCCTTTTAAAATCAATTTTTATATATTAATGCTCTTTTTCAATGAATTACAATTAATAATTGATTAAAAAGAAATCCATTTGAGACTTCCGGACCTATCAATTTGTAGGGGAAACTTAAAAAGGATAAGGTATGGAAGTGATCAATATTCCATAAAAAAGCAAAACAGATAAAGATAAAAACAAGAATCATTTTAATGGGCATGGTTTCAGTGATGTCATTGATTTCATGTAACGACACCGAAAGAGAAGAAACCTTGCCCATGGAAGTTCAATTGGGACTTTCATTGGAATCACCCAATAATGTGCCAATTGCACCTTCATTGGAAGAACTTGCGACTAGAATCGCGCCTGGAAAGCACAATGTAAGCATTTTGGATATTCAGTATATTGATTTGGCCGATAAAGCCGATGCATTGGCCGCTAGAATCGAATATTCGGTGAATGGAGTGCCCAACAATATACTTTTGGTAAGAAATATTGAAAATATAAATTTTGAAGCGGGAACGGTTCTAAAATTTGAAAGGGATTTGTCCCAAAAGGTTGCAGCCTTTTCAGGTGACATCTATATTTCTTGTTTGGGTCCGGCTTGCTGTTACGCTAGCGGTACAATCAATCCTGATACCGGTGAACTCACAACAAGTTGTAAATGTGAGGGAGGGGCCAATAATCAATGTGTCATGAGAGTAAGTGATACCCCACCAAATCCATGATTTATTGGAAAGAAGGTGCCTATTTGAAAATAAAACAGCTTAACTTTTTTCCTGGAATTTATGCCTGGAAGCTTTTCATTCCCATTTTTTTTCAACTTCCTGAAAATAACATCATTTAATTATAAATACGAATCAAGGTTTAAATTATCAATGTTATAAAGGCAGCGGCCAGTCTGCCATATGCATGGAGGGTCAGGCCCTTGGTCGACCTTACCTTGCTGGCTCTTTGGATGTCCGCCTTTTCTATTAGCTAGTTGAACAGGGACTCAATGGGCTGCCTGACCTTGGATACCGCCCTGGAATATAGGTCGTCCGAGGCC
>CALDPL010000066.1 GCA_937911965.1 uncultured Allomuricauda sp.
TGTGCCGGGGCTCCTCGATCAATTTTTCCATATACATTCCCCCATTGCCAAAAGCGGCAGTGGCCTCCTGTACTGCACTCTCATAATTCTTTTCCATGGTCTCTTCGGACCATATGGCCCGCATCCCCTTGCCACCCCCTCCGGCAGTGGCCTTGATCATTACGGGATAGCCCATTTTCTTGGCTTCGGCCTTGGCCTGGGCCACATCCTTCAACAGCCCCTTGGATCCGGGGACCACGGGTACCCCGGCCTTTATCATGGTTTCCTTGGCCGTGGCCTTGTCCCCCATCCGATCGATCTGTTCCCCGGAAGCCCCGATGAACTTGATGTCGTGCTCGGCACATATTTTGGAAAACTTCGAGTTCTCGGAAAGGAATCCATAACCGGGATGGATGGCATCGGCATTGGTGATCTCCGCCGCAGCGATGATGTTGGGAATCTTCAAATAGGAATCGTGGCTTGCCGGTGGCCCGATGCAGACCGCCTCGTCCGCAAAGCGCACATGCAGGCTCTCCGCATCCGCAGTGGAGTAGACCGCAACGGTCTTGATCCCCATTTCCTTACAGGTACGGATGATGCGAAGGGCAATTTCCCCTCTATTTGCAATCAATATTTTTTTAAACATGGAACACAATCTTAAGTTTTGAATTCTCGATTCCAAAGGACTTGGAGCGGGCAGATCACGGCCTTGGACCAAGAGCTGTAAAATTCCCTATGAGGGGTCCACCAAGAACAGGGGCTGGTCAAACTCCACAGGGGAGGAATCGTCCACCAAAATCTTCACGATCTTCCCTGAAACCTCGGACTCGATGTCGTTGAAGAGTTTCATGGCCTCGATCACACAGAGCACATCCCCTTGGGCAATATTGCTTCCGACCTCCACAAAGGGCGGTTTGTCCGGGGAGGGCTTTCTATAGAAGGTCCCGATGATCGGGGATTTGATCGTAATGTATTTGGAGTCCTCCCCTTGGGAAGCCTCCTTGGGAGCGGCAGCTTCCTGGGCCGGTGGGGCGGCCTGTGGCGCAGCCACAGGGGCACCGGGTGCCTGGGGCATGGGAATCTGCTGTACCAGGGTCGTTTCCGGATAGCTGTGTCCCAGACTTCCGGTACGGATGGTGATCTTGATGTCCTCCATTTCCAGTTTAACCTCACTGGCACCGGATTTGGCGACGAATTTGATCAGACTCTGAATTTCCTTAATGTCCATGAATATAGATTTGTCGGTTGTTCTTTTTATGAATTATAGGCCCATTTCAAATATATGGACCCCCAAGTGAATCCTCCCCCAAAGGCGGCAAAGACAAGGTTATCCCCTTTCTTCAGCTGTTTTTCATAGTCCCACAACAAGAGCGGCAGGGTCGCCGAAGTCGTGTTCCCATAGCGGTCGATGTTGATCATCACCTTTTCGGGCTCCAATCCCATCCGGTTGGCCGTGGCATCGATGATCCGTCTATTGGCCTGGTGGGGCACCAACCACTGTACGTCCTTATGGTCCAATCCATTGCGATTCATGATCAGGGCGGCCACTTCAGCCATATTGGTCACTGCGAACTTGAACACGGATTTACCGTCCTGGTACACATAGTGCTGCTTGTTCTCGACCGTTTCCGCGGAAGCGGGAAGGATCGAACCGCCTGCATCGATCTTCAAAAACTGTCGTCCGGCCCCATCGGACCTCAGGTATTCATCCTGAAGTCCCAAGCCTTCCTCATTGGGCTCAAAGAGCACCGCACCGGCACCGTCCCCAAAGATGATGCTGGTGGTACGGTCGGTATAGTCCAAAATGGAGGACATCTTATCCGCCCCGATCAGCAATATTTTCTTGTACCTGCCCGATTCTATATAACTGGCCGCAGTGGACATCCCGTACAAAAAACTGGAACAGGCCGCCTGCAGGTCATAGGCAAAGGCATTGACGGCCCCGATCTCGGAGGCCACATAGGCCGCCGTGGCCGCCACCGGAAGATCCGGGGTTGCCGTGGCCACCAATACAAAATCGATTTCTGAGGCATGCAGCCTCCTTTTTTGGAGCAATTCCTCCGCAGCCTTTATAGCCAAATAGGAAGTGCCCGCATGTTCCTTTTTCAAGATCCTCCGTTCCTTGATCCCGGTCCTGGTGGTGATCCATTCATCGTTGGTATCCATCATGGTTTCCAATAGTTTATTGGATAGGATGAAGTCCGGGACATACCCTCCCACAGCTGTAATTGCCGCTGTTGTTTTTTTCATGTAGCTTCTCTTAATTGGTCAAAAACCCTCTGTTTTGACACAAAAGCGGTGAAAATTAGTCAATTTCCACGACTTTCCCCTCAAAAATAAATCGTTTTTGAATTTCACAATACTCCATAAAAAAACTCCCGCTGTCGAATAACGGGAGTTGGAATATTGTCTGGATCGTAGCTTTAGGCCGCAGTTTCCTCTTCGGTTTTGTCCATCAAGACCTGACCTCGGTAATAGAGTTTGCCCTCATGCCAGTGTGCCCTGTGGAACAGGTGCATTTCCCCGGTTACGGAATCTTTGGCAAGGGTGGGGGCCACAGCCTTGTAGTGGGTTCTTCTCTTGTCCCTTCTGGTTCTTGATGTCTTTCTTTTAGGATGTGCCATGATTAAGCTATTTGTCCGTTAGTAATTTTTTTAAATCGTCCCATCTGGGATCTGTTTCCTCTGAAGGCTCCTTGTTTTCTTTTGGCTGCAGTTCTTCGAGTTTGTCCAGGATATCGGATTTAAGGCTGCCGTCCGCAACCCCGGGGTGCACCCTTTTCTGGGGCACGGCCAATACCGACATCTCATAGAGGTACTGTGCAATGTTGATCTGGAACTCCCCATGGGGCAAGATCAGGATCTCATCGTCCTCATCGTTGTACTCTTCCCCAAACTTGATGACCAAGTTCAATTCCGATTCCAAGGGCAGGTCAAAGGGCTCCCCGGTAAGATCACAGTCCACGCTCACCGTCCCCTCCGCCAGGATTTCCAGTTCCATCATATTGGACATCTTGTCCAGAATGGCCTTGGCCCGGATCGAGGCCCCGTTGAACTCATGGTAGTCAAAAGATTCAAAGAACTCACTTTCAATCCGGTACACAAATTCATGTTTCCCCAACTTCAGGCCTGAAAAAGGGATAATATACTCTTTCAGTTTCATCATTTCACTCCTAAGGTTTGTGTACCAGCCCCTAAAGGCGGGTGCAAAGATACTATTTATTTAGAAACCCACAATTTACTTGGAAACAAATATCCCATGGGTCGCAACTTTTTAGGCATGTCGCTTGGTCTTCTGTTTTTGCAGTGGGTTTTTGGTGAGTTCCATATATTCGGTTCTGTTCCTCAACAGCTGTATGGCCAGGAAAACGGCCTCCTTGAAGGAACTTTCATCCGCCTGCCCCTTGCCCGCGATCTCATAGGCGGTCCCGTGGTCCGGGGAGGTCCTGATCTTGTCCAGTCCCGCGGTATAGTTGACCCCCTTCCCGAAGGAAAGGGTCTTGAAGGGAATCAGCCCCTGATCGTGGTAGGCCGCCAGGATTCCGTCAAATTGGGTGTGGGTCTTGGAGCCGAAGAAACTGTCCGCGGAATAGGGCCCATAGACCAAGGTCCCCTTGTTGAAGAGCTCCTGTATGGTCGGTCTCAAGATCTTGTCGTCCTCCTCCCCTATGGTCCCGTGGTCCCCACTGTGGGGGTTGATGCCCAATAGGGCAATCTTGGGCCTGCGGATCCCAAAGTCCATTTTCAGGGACTGTTCCATGATCCCCACCTTGGTGCGGATCAGTTTTGGGGTGATCGAGAGGGCCACATCCTTTACGGCGATATGGTCGGTCAACAGCCCCACCCTAAGGCCGTCGGCCACCATGAACATCAGGCCTTCCCCCTGCAGCTCCCGGACCAGGAAATCCGTATGCCCCGGGAATTTGAAATCCTCGGACTGTACGTTGTTTTTATTGATCGGGGCGGTCACCAAAACATCGATGTCCCCACCTTTCAAGGAGGCCACCGCGGCCCTTAGGGACTTGATCGCATAGCTGCCCCCTTCCGGGGTGGCCTGCCCGTATTCAAGGGGAGGGACTTCCTTCCACAGGTTTACCACGTTCACCTTTCCCGCTATGGCCTGCCGGGCCTCGGCAATGCCGTTGAAACCGATTTCGATGCCCAGCTCGTTCTTCTGCTGGCCCAGGGTCTTGGTCGAGGCGAAGATGACCGGGGTACAAAACTCCAACATTCTTGGATCTTCAAAGGTTTTGAAGACCACCTCACAGCCAATTCCGTTTAGGTCCCCAATGGAAATCCCCAGCCTTATTTTTTGATTTTCCTCCATAGAATCAATGCCGTTATGGCTATTTTTGCACTACAAAACTACTCAAATAATAAGACAGATGTTCACAGGGATCATAGAGACTTTGGGGAAAGTTGAAAAGCTGGAAAGGGAGGGGGGAAACCTTCATATCACAATCTCCTGCGACTTCACCCCGGAACTCAAGGTGGACCAGAGCGTTTCCCATAACGGGGTCTGTCTGACCGTGGTTTCCATAAATGGGGACCGCTATGTGACCACTGCCATAGCCGAGACCCTGGAGCGGTCCAATTTGGGCCAACTTTCCGTGGGGGACCCGGTCAATCTGGAACGCGCCATGAAACTGGGGGACCGGTTGGACGGCCATATCGTACAGGGCCATGTGGATCGGACCGCGGTCTGTGGCTCCGTGGAAGAAAGGGACGGCAGTTGGGTCTATACCTTTGCATACGAGCCCGAAAGCAACGACATTACCATTGAAAAGGGCTCCATAACCGTGGACGGGGTCAGCCTGACCGTGGTGGATTCCCAAAGGGACCGCTTCAGTGTGGCCATCATTCCGTACACCCACGAGCATACTACCTTCAAAAATCTACAGCCCGGAAATACAGTTAACCTCGAGTTCGATATTATCGGGAAATACGTAGCCCGCATGCTGGAAAACCGCATATAGTTAGGCTGC
>CALDPL010000067.1 GCA_937911965.1 uncultured Allomuricauda sp.
ATTTTGTGTCCCGGATAACCGATTATAAACTGCCCTTTTTCGGCATGTTGGTAATGAACTTTGTGTTCCCTTTTCTGATTCTGATGAATTCCGATTTCAAGCGTATCAACTGGTTTGTGATCATGGCCGGAATCGTGGTGGTTTTGGGCCACTATTTGGACGTTTTCGTCATGGTGATGCCCGCTACGGTAGGGGACCAATGGGGTTTTGGATTCCCGGAATTGGGGGGATTGTTCTTCTTTGGCGGCCTGTTTGTGTTCTGGGCGTTCACCGCTTTGACCAAGGCACCCTTGCAGGTCACACGAGATCCATTTGTCGGGGAGAGCAAACATTTTCATTATTAAACGATATAAGGCTTAGATAGATAAACGATGACTGCATTTTTAACATTGACCGTTCTGGTACTGGTGGCAATTGCAATCTGGCAAATGACCAAGATTTTTGAACTGACACAGCTCAGGACGGAACGCACCGAGATCGCAAACGATACCGACAACAACTACAACGGCTATCTCCTGTTCGCCTTTTTGATCTTCATCTACGGGATTACCATATTCAGTTTTGCAAAGTATGGAAAGATGTTGTTGCCCGAGTCCGCCTCGGAACACGGACAGGATTACGATCGATTGATGTTCATTTCCATGGCCATCATCTTCTTTGTGCAGACCATCACCCAGGCCCTGCTTCACTATTTTGGATATAAATACCGGGGGAAAAAGGGAAAGAAGGCCCTCTTCTATGCGGACAACGACCGATTGGAGTTCATTTGGACGATCATTCCGGTCATCGTATTGGCCGCCTTGATCCTTTGGGGACTCTATACCTGGACCAATATCATGGATGTCAACGAGGATGACGACCCCTTGGTGGTGGAACTCTATGCGCAACAGTTCAACTGGACCGCGCGCTATGCCGGGGCGGACAATGTATTGGGGGATGCCAATGTGCGCTTGATCGATATCGACCGGGCGAACGTGCTCGGAATCGATGAATCCGATCCCAATGCAATGGATGATATCGTCGTCAAGGAACTCCATTTGCCCGTTGGGCAGAAGGTGGTTTTCAAGATGCGTTCCCAGGACGTTTTGCACTCGGCCTATTTTCCCCATTTCAGGGCACAGATGAACTGTGTTCCGGGGATGATCACGCAGTTTGCGTTCACCCCCACGATCACCACTGAGGAATTTAGACGCAAACCGGACATCATCGACAAAGTAAGAAGGACCAATGCCCTTAGGGCGGAATGGGCGGCGGAAGGCCGATCCAATACCGACCCTTGGGAGTTTGATTTCATATTGCTCTGCAACAAGATCTGCGGGAAGTCGCATTATAATATGCAGATGAAGATCATTGTGGAGACCGAGGAGGAATACAATGCCTGGTTGGCACAGCAAAAGACCTTTAAGGAAACTTTGCCCACCCAATAGAAAAGGCCTAGAAAAGAACCATTATAAAATTAAGAGAGATTATGTCAGCTACTGGACACGAACACGGACACGAAGATCACGGGCATCATCACAAACAGAGCTTTATCACCAAATACATCTTCAGTCAAGATCACAAGATGATATCCAAACAGTACCTCATCACAGGTTTGTTGATGGGGGTCGTCGGGATTGCAATGTCCTTGCTGTTCAGGATGCAATTGGCCTGGCCCGGGGAATCCTTTAAGGTCTATGAACTGCTTATGGGCAAATGGGCCCCGGATGGGATCATGGACGCCGATGCCTATTTGGCCATTGTCACCATACACGGGACCATCATGGTATTCTTTGTACTCACCCAGGGACTCAGTGGTACGTTCAGCAACCTGTTGATCCCCTTGCAGATCGGGGCCAGGGACATGGCCTCCGGATTCCTGAACATGTTGTCCTACTGGTTGTTTTTCATATCGGCCATGATCATGATGGCCTCCCTCTTTGTTGAGGCCGGACCCGCCGCTGCAGGCTGGACCATCTATCCTCCATTGAGTGCCCTTCCCATGGCCCAACCCGGTTCCGGTATGGGGATGACCCTTTGGCTCATATCCATGGCCATCTTCATCGCTTCTTCCCTAATGGGATCCCTGAACTATATTGTTACGGTGATCAACCTGAGGACCAAGGGCATGTCCATGACCCGTTTGCCCTTGACCGTTTGGGCCCTTTTCGTAACGGCCATGATCGGGGTGGTTTCCTTCCCGGTCCTCTTGTCCGCAGCCCTGATGTTGATCATGGACCGTAGTTTTGGAACCTCCTTTTTCCTTTCGGACATCTTCATTCAAGGGGAGGTCCTGCACTATCAAGGGGGATCCCCCGTGCTCTTTGAACACCTGTTCTGGTTCCTTGGGCATCCCGAGGTATATATCGTGATCCTCCCCGCCATGGGAATCGTATCGGAAATCATGGCTGTGAATGCCCGAAAACCCATCTTTGGTTACCGGGCGATGATCGCATCCATATTGGCGATTGCCTTTTTGTCCACCATTGTATGGGGGCACCATATGTTCGTTTCCGGCATGAACCCCTTCCTCGGATCGGTGTTCACCTTTACCACCCTGCTCATTGCCATTCCCTCGGCCGTGAAGGCCTTTAACTGGATCACCACCCTTTGGAAGGGCAATCTGCAGCTCAACCCGGGAATGCTCTTTGCCATAGGTATGGTCTCCACCTTCATCACCGGGGGACTTACCGGGATCATCCTAGGGGACAGTACCCTGGACATCAACGTGCACGACACCTATTTTGTAGTGGCTCATTTCCATTTGGTGATGGGAAGCGCTTCCTTCTTTGGTATGCTG
>CALDPL010000068.1 GCA_937911965.1 uncultured Allomuricauda sp.
ATGGGGATATCCGCCCTCTACGGAATGTTTGCGGGGATTTACCACTGGTACCCCAAAATGTTCCAGGGACGATTGATGAACAAGAACCTGGGCTATATCCATTTCTGGATCACGGCGGTGGGTTCCTATGGAATTTTCTTCCCCATGCACTTTGTGGGCATGGCCGGCGTGCCCAGGCGGTATTATGAAAACACGGCCTTTCCACTCTTTGACGAATTGACCGACATCAACGTGCTGATGACCGTTTTTGCCCTGATTACGGCGGGAGCCCAGTTGATTTTTGCCTATAACTTTGTGATCAGTATCTTCTATGGAAAACGGGGTCCCCAAAACCCATGGAAGGCCAATACCCTGGAATGGACCACTCCCCTGGAGCATTTCCACGGCAACTGGCCCGGTGCCATACCCGAAGTATCGCGTTGGCCCTACGATTACAGCAAGACCTATGAGAATGGGGAATACATTCTGGCCGGACAGGACTTTGTTCCCCAGACCGTGCCTTTACAGGAAGGGGAAGAGGAATTCGATCATTGATCCCTGCCCCGACAAAACATATAAGGCCCATTCCCCAGGATGGGCTTTTTATTGTCCGGTATTTTTTGTCCGAATTTGAAATAAAGATTTAAAAACACTATTTTTAAGATTGAATACCTACCAAATAAATACTATCATTATGATGCGGAGCACCCTAAAATCCAGTCTGACGGGATCACTTTTTATAGTTGCCTTCTCCTTATTGCTTTTTTCATGCGGAAGAAAGGAAAAGACACAGTACGCCAGTACGGCGGATATCCCGGTCAACAGGGAAATGGTCGCGGAACTTACCTCCCCGCCCCATGTGCCCACCCCTGTGGGCAAGAGAAAGGCCAAAAAGGTCAAGGTGGATATGGAAATCCTGGAACTGGAAGGGGAACTCTCCAGTGGGGTCCGATATATGTACTGGACCTTTGGGGGTACCGTCCCCGGGGATTTTATCAGGACCCGGGTTGGGGATGAGGTGGAGTTCACCCTCAAGAACCACCCGAACAACAAATTGCCTCACAACATCGACCTGCATGCGGTCACCGGACCCGGTGGGGGAGCCGAATCCTCCTTTGTGGCCCCGGGAAGGGAAAAGACCTTTTCCTTCAAGACCCTGAACCCCGGCCTATACGTCTATCACTGCGCCACGGCACCCATTGGGATGCACATCGCCAACGGGATGTACGGCCTGATCCTGGTGGAGCCCGAAGGGGGGCTGCCCCCTGTGGATCGGGAATACTATATCATGCAGGGAGAGTTCTACACCAAGGGCAAGAACGGGGAACGCGGCCTACAGCCCTTTGATATGCAGAAGGCCGTGGACGAACATGCGGATTATGTGGTGTTCAATGGAAAGGTCAATGCCCTTACCGGGGCCAATGCCCTGACCGCCAATGTCGGGGAGACCGTCCGCCTCTATGTGGGCAATGCCGGTCCCAATTTGGTATCCTCCTTTCACGTGATCGGGGAGATCATGGACAAGGTATATGTCGAAGGGGGGGACCTAATCAATGAAAATATTCAGACCACCCTGATCCCGGCCGGGGGAGCCAGCATCATCGAGTTCAAAGTGGACGCTCCAAGTTCCCTGGTCATTGTGGACCATTCCGTGTTCAGGGCCTTCAACAAGGGCGCCCTGGCCAATCTCGATGTGGTGGGCGAGGAGAACAAGACCGTTTTTGCAGGGGAGATCCGGGAGGGAATCTACCTTCCCGAGGGACCCGGTATCCAGGTGATGCCTTCCACGGGAGGGACCCCGGAAGCCGAGATTCCGGCAAAATCCCTGGCCGAGAAAATGGAGTTTGGACGGAATATCTATATGGGGACCTGTTTTGCATGCCACCAAAGCGAGGGACAGGGGATTCCCAATGCCTTCCCACCCTTGGCCAACTCAGACTACTTGAACGCCGATGTCAACCGGGCCATAGATGCCGTACTTTATGGACTCTCGGGTGAGATCGTCGTGAACGGAAAGACCTACAATTCGGTAATGACCGCCCAGGCCCTTTCGGAAGAGGAAGTGGCCAACGTACTGACCTATGTGTACAACAGTTGGGGAAACAACAAAACGGACGTCACCCCGGCCATGGTACGGGCCAGAAAGAATTGATCGTAATTCCAAGACCTATGGACAGGGTTCCCATCCTTTTGACCGCTTTTGCGTTGTTGTTGGGACTTGCCCCACTTCAGGCCCAGACCGTTGGCATGGCCAGTGTCAAGGGGGGGACTTATATTCCGCTTTATGGGGTGGATTCCACGGCCGTGGATGTGGTTTCCTTTGAAATGGACGTCTATCCCGTGACCAATGCCCAATATTTGGAATTTGTGAGACAAAATCCAAGGTGGAGACGCTCCCAGGCCAAGCGTTTGTTCACCGATGGGAACTACCTGCTCCTATGGGAGGGGGACCTTTCCCTTGGGGATAAGCTCGATCCCAATTCCCCGGTCACCAATGTTTCCTGGTTTGCGGCAAAGAGCTATTGTGAATGCCAGAACAAACGTCTGCCCACGGTGGATGAGTGGGAATACGTGGCCATGGCGGACGAAACGCTACCGGATGCCCGCGGCCTGGAAACCTATAACCAGAAAATCCTGGATTGGTACGAGGCCCCAAGGACCTTTGAACGGACCATCGGTTCCACCTTCAAGAATTATTGGGGCATATACGATCTGCACGGCTTGGTATGGGAATGGAACATGGACTTCAACTCCGTGTTGATCACAGGGGAATCGCGTAAGGACCGCAACCTGGACAACACCCTCTTTTGTGGGGGCGCGGCCATAGGGGCCTCGGATCTGATGAACTATGCCGCCTTTATGCGCTATGCCTTTCGGGGGAGCCTTACGGCCAATTATTCCGGGAGGAACCTGGGGTTTCGCTGTGTGAAACCTATCGGGGAAGATGAATCAAAACTGAGCAAATAGAGAAATGACTATGGGAAGCAGCGGAATTTTAAAATACAGCCTGATCTTTATATTGGTAGCCAGCCTTGGGGCCTGCAATACCAAGAAGAAGGAGGAAACGGCCCATGTGCACTACGAATGTCCCATGCACTGCGAAGGGGACAAAACCTATGAACAGGCGGGAAGTTGCCCCGTCTGTAAGATGGATTTGGTTCCCGTCTCCGAAGATGTGGGGGCCATGGAAATGGACCACGGCATGAAAGGAGATATTTCCGAGCTGTCCATCTACAACCTTCCCTCACTCTGGACCAACCAAAATGGGCAGGAAATGGAACTTAAGGAACTCAAGGGGGATGTACTGGTGATGGTGATGATCTATACCTCCTGTAAGGCCGCCTGTCCCCGCTTGGCCGCGGACATGAGGGATATAGAAAAACGGATCCCCCAGGCCTCCAAGGACGGGGTGACCCTGGTTCTGGTGAGCATCGACCCGAAAACGGATACCCCGGAGCGGCTCAGGGCCTTTGCCAAGGAAAATGAAATGGAATCAGACCAATGGGTATTGCTCAGGGGTTCCGAAGCCGAT
>CALDPL010000069.1 GCA_937911965.1 uncultured Allomuricauda sp.
CCCCAAAATGTTCATTGGGGGAGTGGATGGCATCGGAGTCCAGCCCAAAGCCCAATAGAATGGTCTTGCTGTCGAACACCTCTTCAAACAGGGCAACTATGGGAATACTTCCCCCGGTGCGCTGTGGAACAGGGGTTTTTCCAAAGGTCTTTTCCATGGCCTTGGCGGCGGCACGGTAGCCGACACTGTCGATCGGGGTCACATAGGCTTGTCCCCCGTGGTGGGGGGTCACCTTTACCTTGACGCTCTTTGGGGCCAGGGAAATAAAATGCTTCTTGAACAGTTCGGTGATCTCATGCCAATCCTGATCGGGGACCAATCGCATGGATATCTTGGCGTAGGCCTTGCTCGCGATCACGGTTTTGGCGCCCTCTCCCATATAGCCTCCCCAAATGCCGTTCACATCCAAGGTGGGACGGATTCCAAAGCGTTCCGCGGTGGTATAGCCTTTTTCCCCGTGTACGTCCCCGATATCCAAACTTTGTTTGTACTCTTCCAGATCAAAGGGGGCCTTGGCCATCTCGGCACGTTCCCCATCCGACAGGGTCACCACCTTGTCGTAAAAACCCGGGATGGTGATATGGTTGTTCCCGTCGTGAAGGGAGGCGATCATTTTGGACAACACATTGATGGGGTTGGGGGTGGCTCCCCCATATATGCCCGAATGCAGGTCCCTGTTCGCCCCGGTGACCTCCACTTCCACATAGCTAAGTCCCCTCAAACCGGTGGTAATGGAGGGGATGCTGTTGGATATCATGCCGGTATCGGAAATCAGGATGATGTCGTTCTTGAATTTTTCACTGTGTTCCCTTAGGAAATCGGGAAGGCTGTCGCTGCCCACTTCCTCTTCCCCCTCGATCATGAACTTGACGTTGCAGGGCAGGGTATTGGTCCGTATCATAAATTCCACGGCCTTCACGTGCATGAAGAACTGTCCCTTGTCATCACAGGAACCCCTGGCGAAGATGGCTCCATCCGGATGGATCTTGGTGGTCTTGATCACCGGCTCAAATGGGGGGGAATCCCAGAGGTTCATGGGATCTGGTGGCTGTACATCATAATGCCCATAAATCAGGACTGTGGGAAGGTTCGGGTCGATTATTTTCTCCCCATACACCACGGGATAGCCTTTGGTGGCACAGAGTTCGGTGGCATCACAGCCGGCATCCAAAAGAGCCTTTTCCACGGCCTTGGCCGCGGTCATCATATCCTGTGAATGTTTGGAATCCGCACTGATGGAGGGGATTTTGAGAAGTTCTATGAGTTCGTCGATGAATCGGTCTTTGTGGGTGTTGATGTAGTCCTTGATTTCTTCCATGTCCGTTTTTAAAAATGACCCTAAATGTACAAAAAACAAGTTTTTGGTGCCCATGGATTTGTAAAACCGAAAAATCATTTATATTTGCACTCCAAAATGCGGGCGTGGTGGAATTGGTAGACACGCTAGACTTAGGATCTAGTGCCGCGAGGTGTGGGAGTTCGAGTCTCCCCGCCCGCACAAAACCGAAGAGAGATCTTCGGTTTTTTTATACCCCCAATCATGATTTAAGAACCATGTTGGAAGCTTTGTCCCACCTTTACAGAACAGGAATATTTTTTTCATATTAAAATCAAGATAATGTGCCCTTCCAAGGAGGGACAGGGCCGTTCTTCCCCCAAGATGCACGCTCAGCCCAGAGTGTTCCTGTAATGCATATAGGGCTCCTTGATACCCTACTTCTTCGCCAATTCTTATCATGGCACCGGAACCTATTGGAGTTAACCAGTCGCTTTCTCTGTACTTTCGTAGCAGGTCGTGACTATAACCCTGCAGGACAAGCCATGAAGACAGGAACACCACTCCCGAAGGTTGGGACTGTAATAGTTGGTTTATTTTAAATCCTTTTTTAGTACTCATGGTACTGATTTAACCAACATTTTAAACCATAAATGAATTATTTGGCCATTCCTTTCTGGAAAATCTATCGACACCTTCATTATATGCTTCTGTTAACATAATGCAATTGAATATGAAAGTGTTATTCAGGGGAAATCCCTCTATAGGGATACTGGTATAATACGTCTTATCAAATTAGAAGAATGAATAAGATTGTTGAATCGAATCGGTAAAAATGCTCCTGGGTTCCAACCTGAAAAGTACAAATGCCATACGCCCTTGATCAGGCTACTTTTCAGGAGGCCTTAAATGCTTGGGTTTTGGTCTAGGCTTCCACTGTATTTCTCTTACGGGGAGGTTTGAGTTCCCCGTTGAGGTGATAGCCTTCCGATCTGGCGACAAAGGTTGCCGCGGTGACATCCCCGATGACATTCACTGTCGTCCTGCACATGTCCAGGATCCGGTCACCCCAAGGATGATTGCGATCATGGCGGGGTTTACCCCCAAGGAGGCCAGTATCACGATGATATAGGGAATGGACCCCCCGGGTACCCCAGCCGTCCCTATTCCCCCAAGAATGGCCAGGTAGGCCACCCCCAATGGGGCGGCCAAGCTCAGGTCTACCCCGGCGAGCTGGGCCAAGAATATGATGGTGATACCTTCGTAGAGTGCGGTCCCGTTCTGGTTGGCCGTGGCCCCTATGGTGAGCACAAAGGAATTAATTTCCTCGGGAACCCCCAGGTTCTGCCTTGATTCCCTTAGGGCCGTGGGCAGGGTGGCATTGGAAGAGGAGGTGGAAAAGGCCGTGATTGCTGTGGTCTTGAGTTTTTTGAAGAAATCCTTGGGCGACAGGGCCGATAAGAAATAGACCGATGCCGAATAGACCACCACCCCGTGGATGAACAATCCTCCCAAGACCTCCAGGATAAACCACATCAGGGCAAACAGCAGTTCCATGCCAAAGGACCCAATACTGGCAAACACCAAAAGGGCCACGGCATATGGGGCAAAACCCATTATACCGTTGATGATGACCACCGATATCTCGAACAGGCCATCGAAAAAGCCCAGAAAAGGAGCGGCGGTTTCCTTGGGTATCAGGGTCGATGCCATCCCCAAGATCAGGGCAAAAAACATGATATGGAGCAGATTGGGCGTACCTACCATGGAGGAAAGCGGATTTTAGGGTATGACCCTCTCGACGATCTCGGTGATCAAAGGGATTTTCTCTTCTTCCATTTTTTTGGCCAATTCAGTGGCCGTACCCACTTTTTCCGTTGCGACCTTACCGTATTGTGCTTGTAGTTCGGCAGCTGTTTGTTCGTTGATCCTCTTTCCGGGTTCCACCAAATTGACCATCCCAAGGCCCGCCACCACGGATATTGCCGATAGGACCAGGGTATAGATCAAGGTCTTTATTCCCACCCTGCCCAACTTTTTTATATTCCCCAATCCGGCCACTCCCAGGACCAATGCGGAAAAGACCAGGGGTATGACGATCATCAACAGCAACCGCAGCCACAGGTTGCCCAAGGGCTGGGCCATATTGACGATAAACCACTCCAGATTGGGGTGGTCGGCGCCGAGGATCAAACTGCAGACCAGGCCCGCTGTTGCCCCTATCAAAAGGCCCAACAGGATTTTGGTGGGCATGGCCTTGCCCGGCTTTTTTTCCGAGGGGTTCAATTCCTGCGGATTGGATTTCGGAGTATTCGACATGATGAGATCTGATGTTTATGTGGTTGGTAAATTGAAAATTAGATTTGGGCCATGCCTTTAAAGGTGGCAACGGTCATCCCCCATACAATGGCACAGGAGAGAAAGATTCCTATGGTATTGGCGAAAAAGGCCAATTTTCGGTCCAGACCGAACAGATAGGTTGCAATGGTACCCGCATAGACCCCGGTACCGGGCACGGGAAGCATCACAAAGATCAAAAGCCCCCAGTACCCGTATTTCTTTACGTTCTTCCTCGCTCCCAATTTTGCCTTTTTGGCCACATATACGGCCGATTTCTTATAGATTCTCCACCGTAGAAAATAGCGGTTCAGGGTTTCCAGGAAATAAAGCATCAGTGGGTAAATGAGCACGTTGGCCAAAAAACAGGCCAGAAAGGCCAAATAGATGTTCACCTCGTTGAAAATGGCATATGGGATTCCCACCTTGGCCTCCCCAAAGGGAGAAATGCTCCACAACATGGCAATGATTAAATCTACGATCATGGTAAATTCTCTTGGTTTAAGTTGAGGGTATTAATAGTTGTTTTTTTCCTTTTCAATGCGGGCAAGCCCGCTGACATCGACTTTTTGTCGAGGTGCAGGAAGTGGCCCTTGGCCGGAGTCCAGGACACCGGAAATTATGCCCTCCCATTTTTTTGCGGCCTTTAAGGGGTGTTTGGCATTCCAGTAATCCCAGCCAAATCGACGGTAAAAAAGGATTCGGTCCACGGGTCTGGATCTGCGGTCCAATTCTAGGGATATAAGCCGGATCGCTTTTGAGTTATTTGACCGTTCCACGATCATTTTACAGGAAATGACCGCCTGTAAGTCGATGGTGCGCACCACATTTCCCCTTAATCCTTCCATCAACATCAGTTTAAGGGAGCTTGTGTCCATGCCGATCAACAATCGGGGCAGCACATCCACCACATCAAGGGTCAACATTCCTCCCTGGGCCAATTCCAGGAATTTGTTCATTTTTTCGTTTGCTTCCTTTTTACGGATGAAATTGTAAAAGGAAATGGGAATCAGAAATACACAGACGATCCCCAGGACTATCAGTATATAGTATTTGTACATTTTGGGTTTTTATTTTGGAGCACAAAAGTTGGAATCCAGCACAGGCTATGAGCCATGCTTTGGAGGACTTTCTTCCCAGGAAGCCGGTTCTGCCTTCTATGGGAACCCCCGGTTCAAAAATTGGAAGTGTGCGGGGGAAACTTTACCAGAAGATAAAGAAGGGATAGACCAGGATGGTCAGTCCATATTTGTGGTCGCGTATGGTGTACTCCTTTGGAGTGGGCGGTAGAATCTCGCCCTCCGGGTTGAAAAAGGTGGTGGATGGAAATCGAAAGGGCACCATGGGTGCCTTGCTCTGGGGCGCCGATTCCATTTTGAGGAAGTTCAGCTGGGTGTAGACCGATTTTTCCCCTGTCGATTCCCGCAATTCAAAGCCCGAACCACGCTCCGTCCCCATTGTGGGGGAAACAGTGGTAAATGCGTCGGCGGCCTGGAGGGAAAGTATCCAGGCACATAGCCATGCAATTATTTGTATTTTTTGGCGGATCATGACCAAAACTAAGGATTAAAACCAAACCAAATTCCCTTATAGGGTGCTTTTCCTGTACTTTGAATGAATTGAAAAGGCCCAAGGGTTCTTTTTAAAGCACAAACCACCTATTTTTGCAACCAATTTAAAATGTAACCTATGGAATGGTTAGAGCTTGTCATCGATTTTATCATCCATATTGACGAGCACCTTATAAGTATAGTATCCACCTATGGGTTGTGGACCTACCTCATTCTCTTCCTCATAGTTTTTTGCGAGACGGGGCTGGTGGTGACGCCCTTCCTGCCGGGCGATTCGTTGCTGTTCGTTGCCGTTGTGACTGTCACGGCCTTGCGGACAGGTGCGCAATATGCCGGAATCATTGTTAAATTGGCGCTCCTGAACGGATTCGAATCCCGTTGGGGACGCTAAATTCGCGCTGACAACCTGGAGCGCCAAGGTCAAAAGCCTCACTACGGTGAGGCTTTTGGCTTTGCACCGCTCCGATCCAGCGTTTCCACTGACCGAGCTTCTGTTTGTGCTTGAGAGTTGCGCCTCCCGTCACTAGTGATGGCGCTCCCATGCGCATCAATCTCGAGGGAAAACGAGCTTTAGTGGCAGGTGTCGCGGACGACGTCGGGTTTGGTTTTCACATTGCCAAAGCCTTGGCCGAAGCCGGTGCAAGCGTC
The DNA here is from genome assembly GCA_937911965.1 of uncultured Allomuricauda sp. GTDB lineage: Bacteria > Bacteroidota > Bacteroidia > Flavobacteriales > Flavobacteriaceae > Flagellimonas. The sequence goes on from CALDPL010000069.1 coordinate 5,833, forward strand.
ACGGTCGGCATCTGGCCTCCGGCAATGAAGATCTTCGAGACGTTGTTGCGGCGAGGAAAGATGGACGACTCGCGCCGACTTTCCAACGGCAAGCTACTTGAGTTCGAGCGGCTGTACCCGCTAGACGCCGTTTACGATACGATGCAGGACGTGCCCGCCGACGTGCGCACGAACAAGCGCTACGCGGAGCGAGGCGACTTCACCATCCAAGGCTTGGCCGATGCTCTAAAGGCGGACTTCGGAGAGAGTCCAATAGACATCGTTGTTCATTCGCTCGCGAACGGACCAGAAGTCTACAAGCCCTTAATGAACACGAGTCGCGCGGGTTACCTTGCTGCCGTTAGTGCGAGTGCCTATTCGCTTGTTTCGCTGGTGCAAAGACTGGCGCCCTTGATGCCGCCGGGCGGCAGCTTCGCCTCGCTGACCTACCTGGCAAGCGAACGCAGTATCGCTCGCTATGGTGGTGGCATGTCAGCGGCC
>CALDPL010000070.1 GCA_937911965.1 uncultured Allomuricauda sp.
CGCGCTGACCGCGGGCAGCGATGCGAAGGTGGTGGATGTCCGGCTGAACGCGAGGACCGCGGTGATCAACGTGGCCCCGGGATCAGCCTGGAGGATGTACCACATCTCGGTTTTACCATGGGAATTGTGCCTGGCCTTGGCCAAGCGATCGTCGGGGTGCAGTTGTATGGACAGGTCCTGTTTGGCATCTATGAACTTGATCAGGATGGGAAATTCCGTTCCGAATCGTTCCCTGACTTCCCTGCCCAAGAGGGCATCGGGATCCCGTTCGATCAAATCCTCAAGTGAAGTCCCCTTAAAAGGTCCATTGGAGACTTCGGAGATATCCCCTTTTACCCCGGAAAGTTCCCAGCTTTCCCCAGTGATTTCATTTTCTATGGGCTTGCCCAATACGTCTTTCAACTTGGTTCCCCCCCAAAGTCGGTCCTTGAATATGGGCTTGAATTTCAAGGGATATAGGTCCATCTTATCCGTTAAATGTTACAAAATTTCTTGGGGTCTCGTAGAGGACCACCTCCAATTCTTTGGTTCCCTCTATATGGGGCCTGAGTTTGTTCCAGATCACCAGGGCAATGTTCTCCGCAGTGGGGTTGAGGTCCTTGAATTCCGGCACATCCAGGTTCAGGTTCCTGTGATCCAGGTACTCCTCGACCTCCTCCCGAATCAAGTCCTTCAATACCTTGAGGTCCATGACAAAACCGGTTTCCGGTTCGATCTCCCCCCGGACGCTGACGATCAGATCGTAATTGTGACCGTGATAATTGGGATTGTTGCACTTTCCGAAGACCCTCCTGTTTTTCTTCTCGTCCCAATCTTCCCGATGTAGCCTGTGGGCCGCATTGAAACTCGCCCTCCTGCTTACTTTGACTTTCATGCTGTGTTCCGATTTGTTTTGATATGGTCGTAAAATCGGTCAAATATGATCTTGAACCATTCCGTGTACCGATCCGGATGGAGTCCTATGTCCGTTTTGACCTCCTCGGGGAGCATCCATTTCCAATCGGCCACTTCCAAAGGATTGACCTTTGGGTCGTCCTGGTAATATCCGACCATCACATGGTCAAGTTCGTGTTCGGTCAGCCCATTGTCAAAAGGGGCCTTGTAGATAAAGGAGAAGAGTTCTTCCAGCTCGGTGGTAAAGCCCATCTCTTCCATGAGTCTCCTTTTGCCCGCCTCTATATTGCTTTCGCCCTCCCTGGGGTGGCTGCAGCAACTGTTGGACCATAGCAGTGGGGAATGATATTTGTCCCCGGCCCTTTGCTGTAGCAGGGTCTCCCCCCTGTCGTTCATGATAAATACCGAAAACGCCCGGTGCAACATTGCCTTTTCATGGGCCTCCATCTTTGGCATCAGACCAATGGGCTCATCCTTTTCGTTGACCAAAATCACCTTTTCTTCTCCCATACGGTAAAAATAGGACCTTTAGGGGAATTACCTTCTTCTGGGGGATTTAAATTCTTGCTAAAAGAACCTAGGGGACCTAAAGTTTCCGATATTTCGGATGAAGTCATACCTGAGAATGATCTCTATGGAGCCATCATTGAAGCTGGCCGCTCCCAGTTCAGTGATTTCCCGGTCATAGGCGACCCCTATCATCATTTGTTCCGAGACCATGAAGCCGAACAGACCGCTGAACGCGGCATCCCATCGATAGGCCAGTCCCCCGATAAACTTTTCGTTCCACATAAAGTTGGCCGATAGGTCGAGCTGCAAGGGGGCACCCTGGACCACCTTGGCCATGAGGGCGGGCTTGAACTTCCAATTTCGGTTGAGGTCCCAAACATGTCCCCCGATCAAATACAGGTTGAACTGTTCCAGGGAGGTGGTTACGGAGGATTCATCAAAGTGGGTGGTCTCCAGAATTCGGGGAGCGGAAAGTCCCAGATAAAAGCGGTCCGTATGATAGTATACCCCAGCACCTATATTGGGGGAAAACTTGTTCTGGATATCCTGTTGGGAGGTCAATTGGGGATCTATTTCAAACTCGTCCAGTTCCGAATATCGGATATCCAACATATGGGCACTGGCCTTGAGCCCGAAGCTCAGATTGCCGTTCCATGAAATGGGTATGGTATAGGAGAAATCAATTCCAAAATCGGTTTCAGAGGTCGGGCCGATCTTGTCGTTCACCACCGAGAGTCCCAGACCAACCCCACGGTAGCCGACGGGACTGTGCACGTTGAGGGTCTGGGTCCGTGGGGCACCGTCCAGGCCCAGCCATTGGTTCCTGTACAGGGCGGCAATGCTCAAGTGCCCACGGGAACCGGCATAGGCCGGGTTCACGGTAACGGTGTTGTACATATACTGGGTGTATTGGGCGTCCTTTTGCCCATGGACCAAGGCAAGGGGAAGGATAATCAATAGCAGGACGAACAAAAATTCGATCCTTCTCTTCCCATAGTGTATGTCCGTCTTGAGTCCCTTCATTATCTGTTTATGTATATATAGCCTGTATCCTGATTCATGCTTCCTTCCCCGGCCCCGTATTCCAATATATAGAAATAGGTGCCCGCTGGAAGCTTGCGATCACTATCGACCGTTGCCCTGCCTTGGGAGGTGCCGTCAAAGAAGTTTCCAACCGTATTGTATGCCTTGGTCTGGAAGACCAGGACCCCCCATCTATTGTAGATTCTCAAGGTGTTGTTAGGATAGTTTTCCAATCCTACGATGGTCAACTGATCATGGACACCGTCCCCATTGGGCGTGATGACATTGATTACCTTGATTTCTTCCAGGTCGGTCTCCCCAAGATCGGGGTCCAGATAATTTGGGATTCCATCTCCATCGGTATCATATTGGCGGGGCATAGTTTCCATCCCCGTTGAGATCTTCATCAATGGTGGCAATACCATCCCCATCATCGTCAGGGTCCCTGAAGTCGGGAATTCCATCCGAATCCGTATCGGGCAGGTCCGTACCGGGATCGTCCATGTCCCCGTTCACATCCACATCGATGAGCCATTCCCCTTCAAAGCCATCGTCCAGGCCATCGTTGTCCTTATCGGATCCCAACAACCAAACGTCTGCAATCCCATCACGGTTCCAATCATGGCCTTCTATGGCATCGGGTACATTGTCATTGTCGCTGTCCGTATCCACATAGTCGGGAATGCCATCCCCGTCCGTATCGACAGGGATCAGACCGAGGTTCCCATCAATTTCATAGGCATCGTCCAGACCATTGTTGTTGGCATCGATCAAACTTGGGGCAATATAGTCCGCAACGGTTTGGGCCTCGACATTGTCAGGGATTCCGTCATTGTCACTGTCAATGTCCAAATAATCCGGTATGCCATCCCCATCGGTGTCCGTGGGATTGGTGGAGGGGTCATTGTCCCCGTCCAGGTTGAGGTCTTCGAAGCTGTCCAGGATGCCATCCCCGTCGGAATCGAGAATAATATGGGCATTGACCAATACGGAAATGGTGGCCGTACTACAATTTCCATTCGTATCGCATAGGGTATATTCAAAATTGTCGATACCCAGAAATCCCATATCAGGGGTATATTGCAATACATCATCCCAGGGATCGGAGGTGCCTTGATCCAAGATCAGGACCGTACCATTGGAGGCAGGCTCAACGACCAAAGTCCCCACTGTGGGCAGGTCGTTGTCATTGGCCAAAAAGTCCAGAACTTTGGGGGTATCCTGTAGGGTGGCCACGGAACCGTCCATGGCATCCACAACTGGCATGATTTCAATCGTTACGGTCGCCGTACTGCAATCCCCATAGGAATTACAGAGGGTATAATCAAAGGAATCGGTTCCATTATAATCCGCATTGGGGGTATAATGTACCCTGTCGTCCGAGGGATCATTGGGCGTACCGTTGTCGTCGATGGCCACGGTTCCATGGGAAGGGGTCGTGGTGTTCAGGGTACCACTTTTGGGTAGATCGGAATCATTGGAGAAAATGGGCACATCCACCGATACGTCCTCAAGGGTCACCACCAGATCGTCCACTAAATTGGCGGATTGGGCCATGCATACAACGGTAAAGCTCGGTAGGGAACTGCTGTTGCCCACTTTGGTGATCGTGGCCGTGTACTGGACCACCGTTTGTGTCGCTTGGACCGTCGGGTGTGTCAAATCCCCGCTCAGTGAAGGTTCCCAACTTATGGTCGCCCCAGCGGGCACACTTGCCGAGATATCCAAGGTAACCTCATTGTTGGGGGCCTCACAATCCGTCAATATAAAATAGCCCGTGGCATTGGATCCGCACAAGCTTCCATCATAGGTGGCATAATAGATTCCCGGTGCCGTGACTTCATGAAAGGAATCTGTTCCCAGAACCGTCCCCGGATTGGATGCCTCATACCAGCGGTAATTATGCTCATCTCCACTATTGGGGGCCTGGAGCAAAAATTGGGCATGGGTAAGTTGCATCCCCATCAGGAGAAACAACAATCCTAGGAATAAGGACTTATATGGGGGCTGTGATTTCAAATCTTCCTTGCGCTTTATCATCCTATTTAACCACGAACACTACGTTGATCAAGGCATTGTAATCCGATGGCAGGCCAATAATATCATAGGTCAGTATTCCAGTGTCATTGATGGACATATTCGCAAATACACTGGGATCTGCATAGGTCACATAGTAATAGAGTTCGTCGGCCGCATAGGTTGGAATGGTCGCTGGCGCACCAGCACTGGCCACCGCCGGGGAACCATATTGAGCCGTATATTGTGCATATAGATTTATCGACCGACCGGTACCCCCGGTAGAAGCATCTATGGCAATGGATGGTGGATAGAATATCCTGGCAGCCTTGGATGTAATGGGCGCTATTGCTTGGATCACTTGCTCCACGGTTCCCTCATTGGTACTATCCCCATCAACATCCACAGGATTGTCCAAGTTTACTTCCGAGGCATCTTGATCATCGGTATTGTCAAGGTATATGCCCAAATCAACCGAACCACCGTCCTCCAGTGCAAGGGTGTTTCCGGTCAGGCTCAATGCCTGGTCGTCTGTATTGACCCCAGAAATGTCAATGGTGTTCCCTCCGCTGATCTCAAGGTTGGTGCCCGTCAATGTCAAAGTCTGGGAATCCGTGTTGATACCAGATATGTCAATGGTGTTCCCGCTGCTGATCGCAAGATCGGTGCCCGTCAATGTCAAAGTCTGCTCGTCCGTGTTGTCAAGGTATTTGCTCAGGTCAACCGTTCCGCCATTCTCCAGTTCAAGGGTATTGACGTTCAGGCTCAATGTCTGCTCGTCCGTGTTGGTGTCGATCGAGCTGATGTCGATGGTGTTCCCACCGCTGATCGCAAGATCGGTACCGGTCAATTCCAAAGTCTGGGAATCCGTGTTGATACCAGATACGTCAATGGTGTTCCCGCCACTGATGGAAAGATTGGTGCCTGTCAATGCCAAAGTCTGCTCATCCGTATTGGTATCAATCAATGCACTGAGGTCAGCTAGGGCTACTGAAAAGGTATTGCCTTCAGAGTCTGTAATTACAAGATTAGAGTTGCCACTGTCAATCCCATAGGTGGCTATAGTGGTATTAGTATCTATAAGTGTATCGCTCAAACTACTCAAATCAACATTTACACTTCCTCCATTTTCCAGTGTCAATGTCAGGGTATTTGATAAACCATCAAAATTAAACCCAGTCAATTGTTGATTATCCCTCGAGGTGAGCTCCCAAGTATCCCCATCCCAAAAATAAATGGTACCTGTATCGGTATTGACATAAATGTCACCTATATCGGCACCTGTTGGAATACTCACCCCAGGAGTGGTTACTTGTGTTCCTTTCAGCACTTCGCAATTACATTGGTCCTGAAGGGTAACCGTGGTCTGCGAAATTGCTATTCCAGAAAAGAGGAAAAATAAAAGGACTAAAAAACTCTTTTTCATGTGAAATTGTTTGGTTGATTGTCGGTAATTCGATGTTATATGATTTCGAGGTGCCTTCTCATTGTTTCACCGCAAAAACCTCATAACATTATACTTCTCAGCATTATACAAATTTACCCCAGCCTTAGCCGAGTTAAAATAATTGTTGTGTACTCATCAATTCCGATTGTATAGAACTTGAAATATGAAGTAACACCCGAAAACCCTGGATTGTCAATTACAGTTAATCGATAAAACCAACAATAACAACGGATACGATGGACTGGTGTCAGAGGAAAAAGATTACATCCCTTTTTGAGAAAATAACCTAAATGGGTTAAATTTTAGCAAAAGCAGTTAATATCTGCATACCTTTTTGGCCGGAAGAAACTTGATTATTTATTAGATCCCATCATTAATTCAACAATGGGCAGGTTTTTGAACCTGCCCACCTAGTTATAATATGTAGATTTAATAGCATGGACCCATGCCATTCATATGTATTGTATAATGATCTCTCAATCAAAGATAATGAACTCCGATCTTCTGTTCATTTGGTGTTGTTCACTGGAACAGGGCACCCCATTGTAGCATTCATTGACCAAACGGCTCTCCCCGAATCCTTCCTGTTGGAGCCTATCCGGGCTTATTCCTTTTGATATCATGTAATTGACCGTGGATTTGGCCCTTTCTTGGGATAACCAGAGATTATAGGCGTCAATACCGCGACTGTCCGTATGGGAATTCACTTTTATCTTTAGGCTGGGGTATTTTTCCATGGCCACGATTACCTTCTGGATCTCAATTTCGGCATCGGGTCTAATATTGTATTTGTTCAGATCGAAATAAATGGTGCTCAATTGAAGTAATTTGGCCAAATCATCCCCAAAACCACCGGTGACCACATCGCGTTCCAGATAAAAATCTATGATACGGGGTTTTCCAAAGGACTTGTTCAAATACTCCTCTGCCGGCACATACCCCTCCCTGGAAGCGCGGACAAAATTCCCTTTGGAACAATCCAATTCCAGGATATAGTTTCCGTTGGAATCGGTTATGGTCGATGAAACAATTTCGTTGTCCTCATTGATGACCATAACGGTTGCCCCGGCAAGAACATCATTTGATATCCGGTCCCTGACCGTTCCACTAACGTCTTGGAGACAATCCAATACCAAGGGCCTATCCTCCACGAACCTGTATATATCGTCACCACCGGTTCCCCCCTCCCGATTGGAGGCAAAATACCCACTGCTGTCCCCGATATCATAAATAAAGGAAAAATCATCGAAACGACTGTTGACGGGTCTGCCCACGTTCACCACGGGTTGGTTATAATCATTAAAGGTGATTTTAGTGGCAAAAACATCCAATCCACCCAAACCTTGGTGCCCATTGGAAGAGAAGTATAGGATTCCATCTTCCGTGATGAAAGGAAAGGTTTCCCGGCCCATGGTGTTGATGTTGCTGCCGAGATTTACAATCGGACCATAGGTTCCATCCCCGATGATGTCGGTCACGAACAGATCGGACTCTCCCAAACTTCCGGGCATATCCGAAACAAAATAGAGTTTCTTTTCATCCGGACTCAACATGGGGTGGGCCACGGAATAGGAATCACTGTTGAATGGGAGTTCCACAATATTGGTCCATGTTCCATTGACATATTCGGCACTGTAGATCTTCAGGCGGATGATCCCTTGACCATCCTTGCTCTTTTTCCCATCCAAATAATTGTTCCTGGTAAAATACATGATGGAATCGTTCTTGGTAACGACCGAAGTGGATTCATGAAGCCTGGTATTCACTTCTCCCTGCAATTTTACAACCCGCTTATTGGAGCTGCTGTCCACATTGACTTTATACAGGTCGAGAAAATCACTGGAATTCCAAGTATGTCGGTATCTGGCCAAGTTCCCGGTATCCCTGTCGGAGGCAAAAATGAGCCCATCCTTGTAATAGGCCGGGGCAAAATCGGAATACGGGCTGTTGTACTGAAATTCATCAATGGTATATCTTCCCGAATTCTCCTCGATACGCTCGAGATAATCCTCGTCAAAACTCAGATTGATGGCGGTCATTTCCTTAAAGATCCCCATCAATCGGGCGGCTTCTTCATAGTTTCCAATGGTCTTTAGGCTCTGGGCATACTTGAATATGTCCTCCACTTCCATTTCATCGGGAAAGGACGCCTCCATTTTCTTGAAGATTTCGGCGGCCTCTCCATATTTGGCATTGAAATAATAGGAGTTCGCCAAGCGTTTCAGAAGGTCGGCGGACACATATCCCTTGTCCAAAACTTTTTTATAGATATCGATTGCCGGGCTAAAAGAATACTCATCATAGCGAACATCCGCTCTCTCCATGGCCTTGGCCTGCCTTTTGGGAATGGTATCCTGGGCGGACAGGGAAATGATGAATCCTGAAGATACAATGATAAAGAGGAATGATCTTTTTAGCATGCCGAACTGATTAAAAGAATCTTGGTGATACGGTTCTCTGGAACGATTTCAACAGCTCCAATCTCAGGAATATTTCAAAGGTGCCGTCATTGAACTGGGTTCCCCCCAATTCGGTGGTCTCCCGGTCGTAGGCCAAGCCCACCATCAATTGTTCGGTCAATTGAAAGCCAATAAGCCCGCTCACAGCGGCATCCAGGCGATAGGCCGCCCCAAAACTGAATTTATCGTTGAACAAAAAACTGGCGGATAGATCGACCTGTAAAGGGGCTCCCCCGACCGCTTTGGTAAGCAGGGCTGGCTTGAATTTGAGATCTGTACCAAGATCGAAAACATAGCCGGTGATCAGATAAAAACTGATCCGTTCCGCGGATTGAAAATTGACGGATCCTTCCTCGTTGTCGTTGTCAAAATATTCCGATTCCAATACATTGGGAGCCGAGGCCCCGAGGTAGAATTTATCAGTGTGGTAATAGACCCCC
>CALDPL010000071.1 GCA_937911965.1 uncultured Allomuricauda sp.
AGCGCCGGCACGGCTGATTCTCGAACGGAGTGACAGTGGCTGAACTTGAGATCAAAGACCTTCATGTGAGCGTTGAGGACAAGGAAATCCTCAAGGGAATAAACCTTCAGGTCAATGCCGGGGAGGTACACGCCATAATGGGACCCAACGGTTCCGGGAAGAGTACCTTGGCCGCGGTCATTGCCGGGAAGGAAGAATTTGAAGTGGGTAAGGGAAGCATCTTCCTGGAAGGTGAGGACCTGGAGGACCTCTCCCCGGAGGATCGTGCCCACAAGGGAATCTTCCTGTCCTTTCAATATCCGGTCGAAATCCCCGGGGTATCGGTGACCAACTTCGTCAGAACGGCCATCAACGAGTCCAGAAAGGCCAGGGGCCTGGAGGAAATGCCGGCCAATGAGATGTTGAAGTCGATCCGGGAAAAATCCGAACTCCTGGAAATCGATCGCAAGTTTCTTTCCCGTTCCCTGAACGAAGGGTTTTCAGGTGGGGAAAAGAAACGGAACGAAATTTTCCAATTGGCCATGATGGAACCCAAATTGGCCATCTTGGACGAAACCGACTCCGGTCTGGACATCGATGCCCTGCGCATTGTGGCCAACGGGGTGAACAAACTGCGATCCAAGGACAACGCCATCATCGTGATCACCCACTACCAACGTTTGTTGGAACATATAGTCCCGGATTATGTGCACGTGCTCCACGACGGCAAGATCGTGAAGTCGGGCGACAAGGACCTGGCCCTGGAACTGGAAGAAAAAGGATACGATTGGATCAAGCAGGAAAAGCTTGTTTGAACCCGGATTCCCAATATTGGACACTGATAAAAGATGGACATGGATTTAAAGGATAAATTGCTCTCATCATTTTTGGCTTTTGAAAACAACGTGGACCTGGAGGACCCGGTACACGACATCCGTTCGCAGGCCATGAAGAATTTCGAGACAAAGGGCTTCCCCACCAAAAGGGAGGAGGCTTGGAAGTATACTTCCCTGGGCAATTTGCAGAAGGTGGATTTCAGCATCTTTCCCAAACAGGAAAGCAATCTGGAATACAAGGATATCAAAAAATACTTTCTCCACGAGATCGACACCTATAAAATTGTATTTGTCGACGGGGTCTACAGCTCCTATCTCTCGGAGACCACCCACGATGGAGTGGATATCTGTTTGATGAGCTCGGCCTTCAACAAGCCGATGTTCCGCCAGCAGATCGAGGTCTATTTCAACAAAGTGGCCTCCATGGATGATTCCTTGACGAGCTTGAACACGGCATTCAGCAAGGAAGGGGCCTATATCTACATCCCCAAGCACAAGATGCCCAAAAAGCCCATCCAGATCTTGCATATTGCCACCGGCAATGAGGCCGCCCTGATGTTACAGCCCAGAAACCTGATCGTGGCCGAACAGAATGCCGAGGTACAGATCATCGAGCGGCACCAGAGCCTGACCGAAAACGAGGTGTTCACCAATTCGGTCACGGAAATATTCGCGGCCAAGGACGCCATTGTGGATTATTATAAAGTACAGAACGATGCCCCTACGGCATCCCTGGTGGACAACACCTATATCTCACAGCAGGACAGTTCGGTGGTGCGGGTGCACACCTTTTCCTTTGGGGGCAAATTGACCAGGAACAACCTGAACTTTTACCAGAACGGAGAGCGTATCGATTCCACCCTGAAAGGGGTCACCATCCTGGGAGAGAACCAACATGTGGACCACCATACCCTGGTGCACCACAGACAACCCAATTGTGAGAGCCATCAGGATTACAAGGGCATCTTTGGGGGACGCTCCACAGGAGTGTTCAACGGGAAGATCATCGTGGATAGGCTGGCCCAGAAAACGGACGCCTTTCAACAGAACAACAACGTGCTTTGGAGCGAGAAGGCCACCATCAATGCCAAGCCCCAATTGGAGATTTTCGCCGATGACGTGAAGTGTTCCCACGGCTGTACCATCGGACAATTGGACGACGAGGCCCTCTTTTATCTGAGGTCCAGGGGCATCCCCAAAAAGGAGGCCACCGCCCTTCTGATGTACGCCTTTGCCAACAATGTACTGGAGAGTGTGCGCATTCCCGAGCTCAAGGCCAGGATAAACAAGATCATCGCCAGTAAATTGGAGGTCCGGGTGGGTTTTGAGATTTAGTGCACATCCTTAGAAAGACAATGCCATGCTGCAGACCACATTGGACATAGCCACCATACGCAAGGACTTTCCCATTCTTCAAAGAGAGGTCAATGGGCAGCCCTTGGTCTATTTCGACAATGCGGCGACCTCCCAGACCCCGGTGCAGGTCATCGATAAGATCGTGGACTACTATCGACGGTACAACGCCAACATCCACCGTGGGGTGCACAGCCTCTCCCAAGAGGCCACGGATGCCTATGAGGAGGCCCGGATCAAGATCCAAAAGCATTTTAACATTGCAAATGTCCAAGAGGTGATCTTTACCTCGGGCACCACCCACGGCATCAATCTTGTGGCCACCGGCTTTACCGGCTTTTTGAAACCCGGGGACGAAATCCTGGTCTCGGCCATGGAGCACCATTCCAATATTGTGCCCTGGCAGATGCTCTGTGAGCGCAGCGGGGCCACCCTTAAGGTCATTCCCATCAATCTGGAAGGGGAACTGATCATGGAGGCCTACCACCAATTGCTGTCCCCCCGGACCAAATTGGTGTTCTGCAACCATGTATCCAACGCCCTGGGCACGGTCAACCCCATTGGGGAGATCATTGACGCCGCCCATGGTGTCGGTGCCGCCGTATTGATCGATGGGGCCCAGTCGGCCCCGCATATCAAGGCCGACCTGCAAGAGCTCGATGTGGATTTCTACGTGGTTTCCGCCCATAAGATGTGCGGTCCCACCGGAGCGGGCATGCTCTATGGAAAAAAACAATGGCTGGATAGGCTGCCGCCCTACCAGGGAGGAGGGGAAATGATCGCGGAAGTCACCTTTGAGAAGACCACCTATGCGGAGCTGCCCCACAAGTTTGAGGCCGGAACCCCCAATATCTGCGGGGGAATCGCCTTTGGTGCCGCCTTGGACTATATGAATGCAATAGGTTTTGATGCCATTGCGGCCTATGAAGGGGAACTGTTGCACTATGCCACCGATCGTTTGTTGGAAATCGAAGGCCTGAAAATCTATGGTACGGCCAAGGAAAAGACGGCCGTGATATCCTTTAATATCGAAGGGATCCATCCCTATGACATCGGTACCATCCTGGACAAATTGGGCATTGCCGTGAGGACCGGACACCACTGTGCCCAGCCCATCATGGATTTCTACCGGATCCCGGGCACGGTAAGGGCAAGTTTCAGCTTTTACAATACCATGGAGGAGGTGGACCTTTTGGTCGAGGGGGTCAAAAAGGCCAAGAGCATGTTGGCCTAGGGCCCATTTTCCGGATTCAAGGCCGAAAGTATTGATATGCAGGTACCAAATTGTACTTTTGCATAAAATTTGAACATGACAATACAAGAAATACAGGAAGGGATCATCGATGAATTCTCCATGTTCGACGACTGGATGCAGCGCTACGAGTATATGATCGAACTGGGAAAATCCCTGCCCCTGATAGAGGATCGGTACAGGACGGACGACAACCTGATCAAAGGATGCCAGAGCAGGGTATGGGTGCATGCCGAGCTCGATGGGGATCGGTTGCGCTTCACCGCGGACAGCGACGCGATCATCACCAAGGGGATCATCGCCATCCTGATCCGGGCCTTCGACAACCAAAGGCCCAGGGACATCATCGATGCGGACACTTCCTTTATAGATAAAATTGGGTTGAAGGAACATTTGTCCCCGACCCGGGCCAACGGATTGGTAAGTATGGTCAAGCAACTGAAACTGTATGCGGTGGCCTATCAGACACAATTAAATTAAAAGGCATGAGTGAGGAAATTGTAATGGACACCCAGGAACTGGGTGAGAAGATAGTAAGGGTTTTGAAATCGATCTACGACCCGGAAATTCCCGTGGACATCTATGAGCTTGGATTGATCTACGACGTATTCGTGAATGAGGAAAAGGACGTCAAGATCCTGATGACCCTGACTTCCCCCAACTGCCCGGTGGCGGAAAGCCTGCCGATGGAAGTGGAGGAAAAGGTAAAGTCCATCGATGAACTCCAGGATGTGGAGGTGGAACTCACCTTTGACCCTCCCTGGTCCCAGGATCTTATGAGTGAAGAGGCCAAGTTGGAACTCGGATTTCTGTAATTTGGTGAACCACTGATCCCTTATTATACGTATGGAAGGTGAAATTGTAAACAGGGTGGCCAAGAGCCCATTGATCACTTTTGATCTGGAGGACCACTACCCCAAGGGGGAACGAAAACTGCTCGATATTGCACAATGGTTGTACGAGGGCCTTATCCTCAGGGAAAAGGAATTCAGGACCCAGGTGGACCTGCACAATTGGAGCGACTACGAGGACAGCTATGTGGCCCTGTACTGTTCCACGGATGCCATAGTCCCCGCATGGGCCTTTATGTTGGTCGCCTCCCGTTTGGCCCCCCATGCCAGGAAAGTCCATATCGGCAGTCTGAACGAACTGGAAACCGCCCTGTACCAGGACATCCTCAACGATCTGGATGTCTCTCCCTTTATCGACAAACCGGTGATCATCAAAGGCTGTTCCCACAGACCGGTCCCCGAAAACGCCTATATCATGGCCTTGGCCAAAATCCAAAAGGTCGCCAAAAACGTGATGTACGGGGAGGCCTGTTCCTCCGTGCCCCTCTATCGGAAAAAATGATCGACACTAAAATTCATGGTCCCTGGGCAACATGATTCCGGACCCGGCGGAACCCATTCCCATTTGTACTTATAAAACATGACTTTTCTTACTTTTGCAGTTCGAACAGTAAACACTATGACCATGAAAAGAATTTTCAGTATTGCCCTCTTCTGTCTTGCACTGTCCCCCGCCATGGCACAGACCGAAGCGGAGATCAAAGCCGAAATGGCCCCAAAGAAAGACTCCATAGCCGCCATACAGTCCCGGGTCAATGCCCTACAGTCCCAACTCGATGCCCTTCCGGGATGGAAGATCGGTGCCTTCGGGACCATTGGGGGGAGCATTTCCCAGTTTGACAATTGGTTTGCCCAGGGCATTCCCAACAATTCCTCCGGGAATATCGGCTTTACGGTAAACGCCTTTGCCAACCTGCAGGAAGAAAAGTTCTTTTGGAGAAACTCGGGCAATTTGAACCTGGCCTGGGTAAAATTGGACGACAAGGACGATCCGGACGATGAGGAGGGCTTCAGGGAGGCCACCGATGTCTTTACCCTCAATTCCCTTTACGGAAGAAAATTGAGCGAGAAATTTGCCATTTCCGCCATGGCCGAATATCGGACCACCCTTTTGAGCAACTTCAACGATCCCGGCTATTTGGACCTTGGGGTGGGAGCCACCTGGACCCCGATCACAAATTTGGTGGTGGTGATCCATCCCCTGAACTACAACTTTGTATTCAGCAAGGAGGACAATATCTTTGAATCCTCCATGGGGGCCAAGATCATGGCCGATTACACCCGACAGATCGGGGCCATAAGCTTTAAGACCAACCTATCCATGTTCCAAAGTTACAAGAGCGGCGACCTGAGCAACTGGACCTGGACCAATTCCTTTGGCTATACCCTTTGGAAAATGATCGGGGTCGGATTTGATTTTGGCTTGAGAAGCAACAAACAGGAGACCCTGAACTACGTGATGAACCAGGCACCCACCCCGGACCCTACGGCCACCTTTGACAGCATAGACAACAAGCTGCAGACCTATTGGACCTTGGGATTGAGTTATAAATTCTAGGAAAGGGAACTTTTTCGACCGTACAAACAATCAAAAAGCCTCCTGAAACGGAGGCTTTTAAGATTGGGGTAAAATATGATTTTGGCGTTTTTAAGACCATGGTCAAAGTAGGTTAAGATCCCGAAGATCCGAGTATGACACTATATGACTTAAAAACATGATGAAAGTAGTTTAAGCGTTGCAATCCCCTAAAAAATTGTTGTGAACTGCCCGAAAGTTGTGGTAAAGGGAAGTCGGGATCCCCGTTGGTCGTTAAAAATGTGCCCTTTGTCCGCGAGTCTCAATACTCGTCCAAATGCTCCGGGTACAGAAAATCGTTATAGGGAAAGCGGGTAACGTGAATGTCCCGTACGGCGTCGTACAGGCGTTTCCTGAATTCCTCTATATTTTCCTTGTTCAGGGCCGAGATGAAAACGGCCCTGTCCCCGATTTTGTTGTACCAGGTTTTCCTCCATTCCTCCAGGCTGAAATGGGCCGGGGACCGCTCGGTGGCCAGGTCGTCCTCGTCCAGGGGTTCCGGCCGGTATCGATCGATTTTGTTGAACACCATGACAGTTTGTTTCCCCCCGCAGTCGATCTCGTCGAGAATCTGGTTCACCGCGGCGATGTGTTCCTCAAAATTGGGATGGGAGATGTCCACCACATGCAACAACAGATCGGCCTCCCGAACCTCGTCCAAGGTACTTTTGAAGCTTTCCACCAACTGGGTGGGCAATTTTCGGATAAAGCCCACCGTGTCCCCCAAGAGAAAGGGCAGGTTTCCGATGACCACTTTCCGTATGGTGGTGTCCAGGGTGGCGAACAGCTTGTTCTCCGCAAAGACTTCACTCTTGCTTATCAGGTTCATCAAGGTGGACTTCCCCACGTTGGTGTAGCCGACCAGTGCCACCCGTACCAGGGCCCCACGGTTCCCCCTTTGGGTCTCCATTTGTCGGTCGATCTTTCCGAGTTTCTTTTTCAAGAGCGCAATACGGTCGCGCACGATCCTACGGTCGGTTTCGATTTCCCTTTCCCCGGGCCCCCGCATCCCGATTCCCCCGCGTTGGCGTTCCAAGTGGGTCCACAGCCCGGTCAAGCGGGGCAAGAGGTACTCGTATTGGGCCAGTTCCACTTGGGTGCGGGCATAACTGGTCTTGGCCCGTTGGGCAAAAATATCCAGGATGAGTCCGGTACGGTCCAGGACCTTGCAGCGCAAGATCTTTTCGATATTGTGCTGTTGGGCCGGACTTAGCTCGTCATCAAAAATCACGGAGCCTATTTCATTTTCACTTACAAATTGCTCCACTTCCTCCATCTTTCCGCTCCCGATATAGGTCTTTGGATTGGGGAGCTCCACCCGTTGTACGAACCGCTTTTGGACTTCCCCTCCGGCCGTGTAGGTTAAAAACTCCAACTCGTCCAAATATTCCTTGACCTTGGTCTCATCCTGCGATTGGTTGATGACCCCGATCAAAACGGTTTTTTCATATTCAAAAGTGTCGCGTTCCAGCATGCAATGGGTTTAGGGTGCAAATCTACAAATGTTTTGGCTGTCATTTTTTGTACTTTGGCCATTGAAGCAGTAAAAACCCGATAAAGAACAAGGAGCATTGTACGATTTGGAACACAAGTATTGCGTGGCCTTTTACAACCTTGAGAATTTTTTTGACACCAAGGACGACCCCCATGCCCTGGATGACGGTTTCACCCCGGAGGGCGTCCATCGGTGGAACGATAACAGGTTCAGGAACAAGGCGAACAAAATTGGGAGGACCATAGCCGCGATCGGCAGGGGAGAAAGTGACAAGGCCCCGGTCTTGGTGGGAATGGCCGAGGTGGAGAACCGAAACGTCATCGAGTTTCTGCTCGGGACCCAGGCACTGCGGGAGCTCGACTACGGTTATGTGCATTTTGATTCCCCGGACGAACGGGGAATCGATACGGCCCTACTCTACAGCAAGAGGCATTTCGAAGTATTGGAATCCCGGACCCTGCCCTTGTGGGTGGACAATACCGATGGACAGCGGGACTTTACCCGGGACGTCCTCCATGTAAGGGGAAGGCTGAACGGGGAAGAAATGCATTTGTTTGTGAACCATTGGCCGTCCCGTAGGGAGGGGGGAGGGGAAACCGAGTACAAAAGGATCATTGCCGCCCGGCTGATCCTCGAGGAGGTATATGCCCTCAAAGAGGGTTCAAAGTGCATTGTCATGGGGGATTTCAACGACGATCCCAATTCCATGAGCATACAGACCCTGATGGCCTCGGGACGCTTTGTCAACCCCATGGAGAAACTGCTTTCCCCCCTTGGGGGAAGTGCCAATTACAGGGGAACTTGGAATCTGTTCGACCAAATTTTGTTCTCCCACCTTTTTTTGGGGGTGGATCACGGAACCCATGGGTTCATAAAGGCAGGAATCTTCGCCCCAAGGTCCTTGCGGGAGTGGAAGGGCAGGTATAAGGGACTCCCCTTTCGGACCTTTGTCGGGGGCAAGTATCTCGGAGGGTATAGCGATCATTTTCCGGTCTATTTGGTCTTGGAGAAGCGGGACTGAGGACAGGAAAGAAAATTCCACATCGAGATTTCATCAAGGCAGGACCAAGGCCTACGAAAAATATAGTGCATTTCATCGAAAATATGAGCTACCCTATCGACTGATTGGATGACAAGGGTATATTTGTAGCCCAAGCCTTACCTAAACTTTGCTATGGATTACAGATTGCCTATGGGGACCAAGGGTACAATCTTCTTCGTTCTGGCCAGCCTGCTATACAGTCTTGCCGCACAGGGCCAATCCATGGCCCAAAGGAAACTTATTTCCACTTCCTACGACCACGGCAAATTGTCCGCCATGATTTCCGAATGGGAATCGGAGGAAGGGGCGATAAAAGCAAAACTCAATGCATTCAAGGCCTCCAAGGGCATTCAGGGAAAGGAAACGACCCCCGAAGGGGACATTTTGGAACTGTTCGACCTGGGAAGCGATGGGACCCCCCTGTATTATACCGCCCTGTACGACGCCGTGCAGCGGACCTCCTCCATGGAGGGCCCGCAGCTCGGGTTGCTTCCCCAATTGGGAATCGACGGCAGTGGGATGGAAGTGGGCATTTGGGATTCAGGGGTCGCCCTGGCACAGCATCAGGAGTTCGACGATAGGGCGCTCATTTCAGATGGCTCCCCGGAAACCACCCTGCACGCCACCTTGGTCACCGGCACCCTGATTTCTTCCGGGGTACAGCCCAATGCCAGGGGAAGTGCCCATAGGGCCACGGCCCGTATCCATGATTGGGGCCGGGACAAAATTGAAGTGGCCGAGGCCGCGGCCCAAGGCCTGTTGTTGAGCAATCATTCCTATGGGATCTTGACCGATAGGGTTCCCGATTGGTATTTTGGCGCCTATATCGAAGTGAGCCGGGACTGGGACAGGATCATGTACAATGCACCCTACTATCTCATGGTAACCGCTGCCGGAAATGCGCAGCAATCCGGGGACAATGCCTCCCCCAACTTTGGGCGGAACCAAGAGGGTTTCGATCTTTTGTTGGGCTTCACCACCTCCAAAAACGGGCTGACCGTTGCCGGGGCGATCACGGAAATGGACCCCAAGGGCCAATTGCTCGAGGGAAGGGTTGCGCAGTACAGCAGTTTTGGGCCCACGGACGATGGACGGATCAAACCCGATCTTGCCGGTAACGGATCCAACATCCTATCGACCAGTTCCGCTTCCAAAAGCAGTTACCAATTGTCCTCGGGAACCTCCATGGCCACTCCCGGGGTCACGGGATCCCTGTTGTTGTTGCAGCAGTACCATGAAGAACTTAGGGGACATTTTATGAAGGCGGCCAGTCTGAAGGGGATTGCCCTGCACACGGCCCATGATGTGGGGGAAAAGGGTCCGGACTACAAAATGGGCTGGGGCGTGATCGACACCGGGGCGGCCACCGAGCTGTTGCAGAACCTCGATTACACTTCCACCATTAAGGAGGAACGCCTGCGGCAGGGGGAAACCCTATCCTGGTCCGTGGAGGCCAATGGCCTGGAACCCTTGACGGTATCCCTGTCCTGGACCGATCCCGAAGGGGTTCAGGTGAACAGCGGGACCCTGAACGATGCCCGACGGGCCCTGGTCAACGATCTCGATATCCGGATCATCGGGGAGGGGGAAGTACATTTGCCCTGGAAATTGGACCCGGCCAAGGCTGGATCTCCCGCCACCCATGGGGACAATCAAGTGGACCCCTACGAACGCATTGAGATCCCCAATGCCGCCGGGACCTATACCATAACCATAAGCCATAAAGGGGAACTGAGTTCGGGACAGCAGGATTTTTCACTGATCGTATCCGGCGCCCGCCTCTCGAACTGTTCCCTGCAGATTCCTTCGGATTTGGCCCTGTCCAAAGTATCCCCTACCGGGGCCTCCCTGGTCTGGGGGCCCTTGGAGGATACCCTGTTCGAACTGCAGTACAAAAGTTTGGGTGCGGATTCCTGGAACACGGAATTGCTGTGGGACCCCCAAGGGGAACTTGAGGATCTGGAATTGGGAACCGTTTATTTGGCCAGGGTACGTTCCGTATGTTCGGGCAATGCGGTTTCGGAATTTGGCGAAACCCTGAGCTTTGAATTCAGGGGAACCGATACCCAGGCCATCTCCATGGGGCCCTTGGAGCATCCCCGGGAGTTGAAACTCTCCCTGCTTCCCAATCCCACAACGGACTTTCTGAGCCTGGGATACGGCTCCGGACCCTATGCCACCTACAGTATCGTGAGCAGTTCGGGAATCGTGGTCAAAAAGGGGAAGCTGGAGGGCCGCCTCGATGTATCCACCCTCTCTTCGGGCCTCTATGTTTTGGTGGTACAGGACCTGTCCGGGGTGAGAAGCGGCAAATTCTATAAGAGCTGAACCGGCCGTTCGAATTTTGCGGTCATACCCTTTGGATCTCCTCTTCGGACAGCAATTGTCGGTTGGCCAGGCGAAGCAACACTTGGGCCGTGCTCACCACATCGAGTTCACAATAGGCCACAATACGGTCCAGATCCCCTTCCTCGTGGTATACCCGACCGACCATGCTGCCATCCATGTCCTCCTTGGGGGAGGGAATGCCCAATACGTGGGTCAACAGTTTGAGGGAGGTATAGTGCCTGAATTCCCCGAACTTCCAGAGTTCCATGGTGTCCAAATGCGGCACTTCCCAGGGCTTTTTGCCAAAGAGGTCCAACTTATGGGGCAGGGAAATGCCGTTGATGATCATTCTGCGGGCAATATAGGGGAAATCGAACTCCTTCCCATTGTGGGCGCACAGTAGATGCCCGGGCCGGTTAAAATGGTCCTGAAGCAATTGCTTGAACCGTTTTAGAAGGTCGGGCTCCGCACCGTAAAAGGAGGTCACCCTAAAATTTCTGTCCTCCCCCTTGAATGCAAAATGGCCCACTGAGATGCATACGATCTTTCCAAATTCGGCCATTAGCCCCGCCCTTTCATAGAATTCCTCCGCACTGACCTCCTCCTTGCGCTGGAAGCGGGTCTTTTCTTCCCATAGTTCCTGGGATTCGGGGGGCAGGTCCCCAAACCGGCCTTCTTGGGACACGGTTTCGATATCGAGGAATAGCAATTGGTCCAATTGTAGTTTTTGGAACATGGCGGAGGTTTAAAAGAGGCGGGTCTGTTTCAAGGGACTCTCGTGCTCCAACAGCCATTTTTTTCTATCCAGGCCGGCGGAATATCCGATCAAATCCCCATTGCTGCCGATGACCCTATGGCAGGGGATCACCAACCAAATGGGGTTCTTTCCATTGGCGGAGGCCACGGCACGGATGGCCTTCACATCGCCCAAACGTTTGGAGAGTTCCAGATAGGACAGGGTTTTTCCAAAGGGGATTTCAAGAAGCGCATTCCATACCTTCATTTGAAAATCGGTGCCCGTGGGGTTCAATTTGAGATCGAATTCCTTCCGATGGCCCTCAAAATATTCCTTGAGTTGGTATACGGCATCCTCCAAGACCTCCGGAACAATACCTTCCGGTACATTGCCATTGAGAACCCGGATCGAACTGAGGCCGTTTTCATCGCCTTCCAAAACTGCGGTTCCTATAGGGGTCTGTAAATAAGCTGTTTCCATTATTCAACTTCATTTATGTCTTCAATGATTCCCAACCGCTTTGCCCGGGCTTCCCAATTCTTTCTGGCCAGCATTTGGAGGTCTTCCACATTGTCGCTCTCATCCATGATCTCAAAACCGAGCAGGGTCTCTATGACATCCTCCATGGTGACCAGTCCACTGACCGATCCGTATTCGTCAACCAGCAGGGTAATGTGTTCCCTATTGGCCACAAGCCGTTCAAAGAGTTCTGGAAGGGGTTTGGAGGGAATGGTGACCATGATCTCCCTTTTCAGGGAGGCGAGTTTTTTGGCCCCCTTTTCATTGATGATGGCCTCCATCAATTCATCCTTTAGGATAAAACCCGTGATATTGTCCATTCGATCCTTGTACAGGGGTATCCTGGAATACCTCAGTGGACGGTTGGCCTCAAAAAAACTTTTGATGGTATCGTCCTCGGAAGCTATTTTCATTACCGTCCTGGGGGTCATGACGTCCTTGGCCTTGATCTGTTCAAAACGGAGCATGTTCCGGATCACCTTGGATTCGGATTCCTGGAACACCCCTTCTTCATGGGCAATCTCCGTCATGGCGGAAAACTCCTCCCTGCTAAAAACACTGCCGTGCTCTCCCTTGTTGCCGATCATCTTGGTAAAAAGCTTGAGCAGCCACAACAGGCCGGTCCATTTCATGATGAATACCATCCCGGTGAGTACAATGGCCGTAAACTTGGCCAATTGCTTCCAATAATTCGCCCCAATGGTCTTGGGAATGATCTCCGAGGTCACCAGGATCATAACGGTCATGATCGTGGAAACGATGCCCACCATCATATCCTCGGTAAAGGACATGCCAAAGAGGGTATGTTGGCTGCTGCCGTACATTTCCCCATAGGCCACCTTGGCCTGGATTCCGACCAGGATGGCCCCCACGGTATGTGCGATGGTGTTCACGGTCAGGATGGTGATCAGGGGCTTGTCCACATCTTTCTTCAACTTTTCCAAGGTGAAGGCATATTCCTTGCCCTCCATTTTCTTGAGGTTCAGAAAGGTTGGGCTGATACTCAACAATACGGCCTCCAGAACAGAACACAGAAAGGAAAGCAAAATGGCAAAAAAGGCATAAATGAACATCAGTACCATGGGGTGCGATATTTTAGTCCAAGATAGTCATTAGCAAATAATTTCACTTTCAATCTTCTTCCATGGCCCTGTAAAAGACATCTTGGAGCGCGGGCCTGATGTTCAGACGGTACAACTGACCGTGCTCCCTTGAAGGATACACCCTGTTGGACAAGAAGATGTAGGTGAGCCGGTGTACCGGGTCGGCCCAGACAAAGGTCCCGGTAAAACCGGAATGTCCAAAACTTTCGGGGCTTACCAAAGGCGAGGGATAGGAGTCCCCCAGAGGAAGGTCGGCATTGTCCAAAAGCGGTTTGTCAAAGCCCAGGCTGCGCCGGTTTTCGTTTTCCGGATACTGGACCCGGATAAACTCCCGTACCGTTTCCTCCGATATGATCTGTTTCCCATTGGCCTTCCCGTAATTTTGATAGAAAATCATGATCTTGGCCAGGTCGTCCGCGCTTCCGAACAGCCCCGCATTGCCGGATACGCCGCCCATTAGGCCAGCGGTCTCATCGTGTACCCAGCCCTGGACCAGGCTTTTCCTAAAAAAGGTGTCGATTTCCGTGGGGACTATGGGGTTGCTGTAATTTTTAAGGCTGGGCAGATAACAAAGGGTATGACAGCCCAAGGGACCGTAGAAATTCTCTTGGAGGTAGGTTTGGTAATCGGTTTGGGTGAGCTGTTCGATCAATCTGGGGAAAATCAGAAAGCTCAAACCGGAGTACAGGTATTTCTTTTCCTGGGACACCTCGCTGCGCTCTATGGCCCGATCTATCCTGCGCATGAACTTCTCCTTGACATAGTGCTCCCCGTCCACGGGCACATGGAAACGTTTATTGGGTCGGGTACGGACAAACCGTCTTTTGAGCTTCCCATTGCGCACCACGTTTTGCTGAAAGGCAATGTAGGGGATAAGCCCGGCCTGATGGCTGAGGATTTCCCTGAGGGTCAGATCCTTTTTGTCCTCGATGTCCCTCCAAGGCTCCCAATACCTGCTAAAAGGGGCATCGAGATCCAGTTTTCCCCGGTCCACCAACAACATCAGTGCGGGTAGGGGACCGGTAATCTTGGTGACCGAGGCCAGGTCGTAAAGGTCCCTGGGGGTCACGGCCCGAATGCTGTCGTAGGTATGGTACCCATAGGCCTTGTGGAAGACCACGGTATCGTTTTTGGCCACCAGCAGCTGGGCACCGGGAAAGGCCTGCTTCCTTATCCCAAGTTCCATGATGGAATCCACCTGACGATAGATCAGGGCACTGTCCAGGCCCATTTTGGAAGGCAGGGTGTGGATCAGCTCCTGGGCCATCCCCAAGGGCGCCATTAGGACACCACAAACAATCGATAGAAGGGTAACTCTCATATAGGTCACCCCAAGGTACGGATAAAATCCTTTGCAAAATAACTGGCGATGATATCGGCCCCGGCCCTCTTGATGGCGGTGAGCTGTTCCAACATTACGGCATCGTGGTCCAACCAGCCCTTCTGGGCTGCGGCCTTCAACATGGAATACTCCCCGGAAACCTGGTACACGGCCAAAGGGACTTCCACTTCATTGCGGATTTCCCGCACAATGTCCAAATAACAGAGTCCGGGCTTTACCATTACGATATCGGCCCCCTCATCGATGTCCAATAAGGTCTCGCGGACGGCCTCTTGCCGGTTGGCATAATCCATTTGGTAGGTCTTTTTGTCCTTGGGCACCCCTTTTTTGTCCACCGGGGCGGAATCCAGGGCATCCCTGAAGGGCCCGTAAAATGCGCTGGCGTATTTGGCGGAATAGGCCATGATCCCCGTATTGTGGAACCCCTCGTCTTCCAGGGATTCCCTGATCTCTGAAATCCGACCGTCCATCATATCGCTGGGGGCCACAAAGTCCGCCCCGGCCTCGGCATGGCTCAGGCTCATTTGGGCCAAGAGGTCCACGGTCTCGTCGTTGAGGATCTGCCCGTTTTCCACTATGCCGTCATGGCCATAGGTGGAATAGGGGTCAAAGGCCACATCGGTCATCACAAGCATTTGGGGGCAGGCATTTTTTACGGCTTTCACGGCACGTTGCATCAGCCCCTTCGGGTTGACCGCTTCCCTTCCCAAATTGTCCTTGAGACGGTCCTCCACCTTGACAAAGAGCAGTACTGAGCAAAGGCCCATCGACCAGAGTTCCTTGACTTCCTTTTCCAACAGGTCCAGGCTGAGCCTGTAATAATTGGGCATGGAGGGGATTTCTTCCCGTATTCCCTTGCCCTCGGTCACAAAAAGGGGGACCAGGAAATCGTCCGGGGACAGCCGGGTCTCACGGACCAGTCTTCGGACGGACTCAGAGGCACGTAGCCTTCTGTTGCGAATGTATGGGTACATAGGCTTGTGTTTTATATTTTTGAACGTTTGGTTCCAGTCAAAATTAAGGATTAAACCCATTCCCTCGGGGCCGCAAGGACCTGGAGCAGGACTTCCTCCCGACTGCCCTTTTCGGGTTGGTGGTCATACCGCCACTGCACCTTGGGGGGCAGGCTCATCAGAATGCTTTCGATCCGTCCATTGGTCCGCAGGCCAAAAAGGGTGCCCTTGTCGTGCACCAGGTTGAACTCCACATAACGGCCCCTTCGTATCTCCTGCCAATCCCGTTGCCGTGGGGAATAGGGCAGATCCTTTCGTTTTTGGACAATGGGGAGGTAGGCCTCCAAAAAACTGTCCCCGACCCCGGTGACAAAATCGTACCACTGCTCCATGGACATGCGCTGATCGCCCCTGCAGTGGTCGAAGAACAGTCCCCCCAGTCCCCGGGCTTCATCGCGGTGGGCGTTCCAGAAGTATTCGTCACATTTTTTCTTATAATCCGCATAAAAATCGGGATGATGGGCATCACAGGCCCTTTTGCAGATAGTGTGGAAGTGCCGCGCATCCTCTTCAAAAAGATAATAGGGGGTCAGATCCTGTCCCCCGCCGAACCACCGATCCAGGACTTTGCCCTGTTTGTCGTACATTTCAAAATAGCGCCAATTGGCATGCACGGTGGGGACCATGGGATTGAGGGGGTGGAGCACCAGACTGAGGCCACAGGCAAAGAAATCGGCCTGTTCCACGCCAAAGTATCCCTGCATGCTCTCGGGCAACGGACCGAATACCTTGGAAATGTTCACCCCTCCCTTTTCAAAGACCCCTCCATTTTCAATGACCCGGGTGCGGCCACCGCCGCCCTCGGGCCGATCCCAAAAGTCCTGCTGAAATTTGGCCTTGCCATCCACCTCTTCCAATTTGGAGGTGATGCGGTCCTGAAGTTCTTGAATGTATGTGTAAAATTTGTCTTTCATGGCTCCATTATATGTACCAATTGGTATTTTAACGTGCCCAAATTGGCATGGACATCGACCTTGACCGATTCCAAGGCCATTCCTTTCAATATTTCGACCACCTCTTCCAGCTGCCTGTCCCGGTGTTCCCCGAGCAAATCCCGGCCCACGGCATTGTTGTGCAGGTCCATGGCCCGGGCCAGTTTCCCATTGGGAAAGGAATCTTCATGCCAATGGGTGATCTTCCCGGCCCATGAGAGGGCCCTTTGTTCCCCCGAGTACCGACGGCATGCCCGGGCGATCATAAAGTTCCACAGGGCGTGCCGAAAGGCG
>CALDPL010000072.1 GCA_937911965.1 uncultured Allomuricauda sp.
CCGGGGGAGCGGGGCACCACGGCGAGGTACTCGAGGACCAAGCCGAAGCGGCCCCCGAAGCGGTCGGCGACGGTGACGCAGGCCGTCCGGGCCACGAACGAGCGGGACATCGCGCAGTTCGAGGCCGCCTATGCCACGCGCGTGAGCAATTTCCTTTTTGATGTGCTGACCTCGGCGGACCACACCGCGCTCGGGGCTGATGCCACGCTGCGCGATGCCATCGAACAGCTCAAAAAGGAGTTGATGGCGGAAAAGGTGCTGCTGACCGATGAGCTGATCGCCGAGCGGGAAGAAGAAATCCAATTTCTGGAAAAAGAAATGCTGGAATACCAACAGGACCGCTTTGGGCCGCAAGGGGATCTGGTGATGCAGAAACAATTGCTGATCCAACCCATACAGGACCAAGTTTTCAATGAGATACAAAAAATTGGGGCCAATAAAAGATACGATTTTATTTTTGATAAATCGGCAGATGTCGTAATGTTGTATTCCGAAAAAAGGCATGATGTCAGCGACTTGGTCCTTAGGGAAATAGCCAGGACCCGTAGAATCAGTCCCTCGGACAGAAAGCAGGAGCAGCAGAACAGGTTGGACCGCTTTATGGAGGAAGATCTGGAGGAGGAAGAGCAGATCAGCGACGCCCTTTTGGAGCGGCAGCAGCGGGCGGACTCCCTGGTTCAGGCCAATGCCAAGGCAGCGGAAGACCGGCGCCAGGAACAACTGCGGCTCAGGGAGGAGCGAAAGAAGGCCTATGAGGCCAGGAGACAAAAGTTATTGGAAGAGCGCGAGGCCAAACGTGACGCCAAGTTGGAGGAACGGAAAAAAGCGCAGGATGAACAAAAGGATTCAATCGATCAAGGAAATTGAACCACTAAATTTAACGTCAAAATTCTAAGTTAAGAACATGAGAAATGTAAAAAGGATTGCGGTTGCCCTGGTATTGTTTGTTGCGGCCACCGGTTTTGTGAACGCACAGAACAAGATTGCCCATATCAATGTGCAGCAACTCTTGTCCGAAATGCCCGAGATGAAGGCCGCACAGGCAGAATTGAACAAATTGCAGCAGTCTTATAGGGCAGAGATACAGAGTTCCATGACCGAGCTTCAGAACAAGTACACCCAATACCAGAACGAAGCGACCACCATGACGGACGAGGAGAACGAAAAAAGGGCCCAGGAACTTCAAGGTTTCAACGAGAACATTCAACAGGCCGAGCAGGCCGCCATGCAGGACATGCAGAAAAAACAGCAGGAACTCTTTGCACCCATTTCCGAAAGGGCCAAGGCTGCCATTGAAAAGGTTGCCGCCGCCCAGGGTTTCGAATATGTGGTCGATTCCAGTCCCGGAGGCAGTGTGATCGTGGCCAAGGGCAAGGACCTATTGGCTGAGGTCAAGCAGGAATTGGGCTTCTGATCCATGAATTTACCTTATAAAGAAACCGCTTTTCCCAAGGGAAGGCGGTTTTTTTTTTGCCCTAGTGGCCCAATCCCCTATTTTTGGACATGCAACGACCCATAGGCATTTTTGATTCCGGGCTGGGGGGCAGTTCCGTTTGGAGGGAAATCGTCAAGCTGCTGCCCCATGAGGATACCCTATACCTGGCGGACAGTGCCAATGCCCCCTATGGGGAAAAATCACCTAGGGACATTCAGCGCCTGAGCATCAAAAACACCGAGTTCTTGGTGGATCGGGGCTGTAAGATCATTGTGGTGGCCTGCAATACCGCCACCACCAATGCCATAGCCCATTTACGGGCCAATTACGACCTTCCCTTCATCGGGATCGAACCCGCCATCAAGCCCGCCGCCCTGCAGACCGTGAGTGGGAAGGTGGGGGTCCTGGCCACCAAGGGCACCCTGGCCAGCAGCCTCTTCCACAGTACCTCCAAATTGTATGCCGCGGGAATAAGCATCCTGGAACAGGAAGGTACGGGCCTGGTGGAACTCATTGAGGCCGGGAAGGCCGGGGGAAGGGAAGCCCGTTTGCTGTTGGAAGGGTATTTGCGACCGATGCTGGACCAGGGCATGGATTGTCTGGTCCTGGGCTGTACCCATTATCCCTACCTGCTGCCCCTTCTGAGGGATATTCTACCCCCTGGGTTCAAGATTATGGACTCTGGGGAGGCCGTTGCCCGACAGACCAAAGCCGTTTTGGAGCGGTACGATTTATTGCGTTCCAAGGGCGAGGCGCGCCACAGTTTTTACATCAACAGGGATTCCCGGGTCTTGAAAGATCTGGTCGATGGCCCTGGGGTGGCGGTGTCCCAATTGGACTTTTGATGGGCATAAGGCCTTGGGCCCTCCTTATTTTCTTTTGTAGCTCAGGTAGGTAAAGGCATGGGGATGCCTTTCGTCTTTGGGGTGGTACCGTTCCCCGATCAGCTCCCATTGATCGGGATCGACCTCGGGGAAGAAGGTATCCGCCTGAAAAGTCCCATGGACCCGGGTGAGTTCCATATCCGTGGCAAAGGCCATGGCCTGGCGATAGATTTCCCCTCCTCCGATGATATAGGCCGTTTCATCTTCCCCGACAAGGGCAATGGCATCCTCAAGGGAGTGGACCAGGGTACAGGGAAATTTTGGAATATAGTCTTTGTCCCGGCTGATGGCAATGTGCTGGCGGTCGGGAAGGGCCTTTGGGAAGCTCTCCAGGGTCTTGCGTCCCATGATGATCTTGTGTCCCGTGGTCAGGGC
>CALDPL010000073.1 GCA_937911965.1 uncultured Allomuricauda sp.
GTAGCCAGGAACTATGCACATCCCACAATGTTGTCCTCCATGATAGCCGCTGCCGCAAAGATTTACCCCAAGGCGGTCTTTTCGGTCCATTTGGACCATGGGAACGAGGAACATGTTTTGGGCGCCATTGATTCGGGGGACTACCAATCCGTAATGATAGATGCTTCCCACGAAGATTTTGATACCAATGTATCCCGAACACGTGCCATGGTGCAACGGGCCCACAGGGAATCGATTGCCGTGGAGGCCGAATTGGGCGTTTTGTCCGGGGTGGAGGACGATCTTAAGATTTCCGAGGAACATTCCTCCTACACATGTCCCTCCGAGGTTGTGGAATTTGTGGAGGCCACCCAATGTGATAGCCTTGCTATGGCCGTGGGCACCAGCCATGGGGCCTATAAATTTTCAGGTGGCCAAGGTATACAATTCGATATCCTTGGGGATATCCAGCGGCGCTTGGATGGTTTTCCCATTGTACTCCACGGAGGGTCTGCGGTCAATGTGGAGGAAATCGAGAGAATCAACGCGGCGAGAGGGAAGCTTTTGGCAAACGCGGCAGGGGTCAATCCCTCAGAGATCGTAAGGTCCATAGAATACGGGGTCTGCAAAATCAATATAGCCACGGATACCCGATTGCTCTGGACCAGGGTGCACCGGGAATACTTTAGGGACTACCCCGAATTGTTCGATCCCATAGTCCCAGGCAAGGAGTACATGAAAGAATATGAATGGTTTATGGTGCAGAAATTCGATCTCCTCAGGGCGACGGGCAAGGCAACAAAGATCAGAAAAATAATAAAACAGTAGAATACTGATGAAAGTAAGATTCGATTTATTGATCAAGCCTCAAAAGGACCATGGAACCTATCATGAGGTGACCCCAGCGACCGCAAACTGGAACTACCTGTCCTTCGGGGCCAAGGAAATGTCCAAAGGAGATCAATGGGAACACAACACCGGGGAGGATGAAATGGTTATCGTGCTTTTGGGCGGCAATTTCAAGGTGGAAAGTGACAAAGGGACCTGGGAAACCCTCGACGGCAGGAAGGATGTTTTCAGCGGGGTGGCCCATACCCTCTATCTTCCCAGAAACTGCAGCTTTACCTTGACGGCCACCAGTGAGATTCTGGATATCGCCTATGGGTGGTGCAGAGCGGATGAAGACCACCCTGCAAAAATGGTTCGGCCCCAACAAACCCCTGTGGTCATTTTCGGGGGGGACAACGCCACCAGACAGTTCAACGACCTGGTGCCCCCGGGCTTTGGCTGCAGTAGGATCGTGTCCCGGGAGGTATATACCCCTTCGGGCAACTGGAGTTCCTTTCCCGCCCACAAGCACGACGAAAGAATCTTGGACGAAAACGGAAAGGTTTTGGAGCCCATACAGGAGGAGATCTATTTCTATAAGTTCCAAAAACCCGAGGCCTATGCGCTCCAACAGGTTTACACCAAAGATCGCTCCCTGGACGAAATTCTCAGGCCAAGGCACAACGATGTGGTATTGGTCCCAAAGGGATTCCATCCCGTGGTGGCGGAACACGGTTACCACTGTTATTATCTGAATTTTTTGGCGGGCAGCGATCAATGCCTGGCCAATACGACCGACCCGGACCACGAGTGGATCTACAATTCGTGGAAGACCAAGGATGCACGCTTGCCCTTGGTGACCGCTGAAATGAACAAAACTGCCGGGCATGGGAACTAAAAAACACGATATCATCACCTTTGGAAGGTCTTCCATCGACCTCTATTCCCAAAATATAGGGTCCCCCTTCAACGATATCAAAGGGTTTGATGCCTTTGTGGGCGGATCGCCCCTGAACATTGCGGTGGCCTGCTCAAGGCTTGGCCTCAGGAGTAGCCTGCTCAGTGCGGTGGGGAATGACAAGGTGGGGGAATTCATCCTTGACTTTTTGCAAAAGGAAAAGGTCAATACCTCAAGCGTACCGATCAAGGACGGAGCGCGCAGCAGTGCCGTGATTTTGGGAATCGAGCCCCCGGACCGGTTTCCCCTGGTCTACTACAGGGACAATGCGGCGGACATGCAGGTGGACCTGGACGATGTGTTGAAGGCGCGGATCCAGGACCATAGAGTGCTGCTGATCAATGGCACGGCCATGAACAGTGAACCCAGCAGGAGCGCGACCTTCCTGGCCGCGGAAATTGCTGTGGAACACGGGGTAGACCTGGTCCTGGATCTGGACTTCAGGGCAGACCAATGGCATGATTACCGGGCGTTCGGGGTGACCATGCGGGCCATTTTGCCCAAGGTGAAAATCGCCATGGGCACCGAGGAGGAAATCCTGGCCGCCACTCTGAGCGAGGCTTCCCAGGTGGTGATCCGGCACCAACAGATTTCAGCCCCACAGATCAAGGGCAATATTTCGGAATCCATAGATCGATTGCTCGCTTTGGGCATTGAGACCCTTTTGGTGAAACGGGGAGCTGAAGGGGTGAGTATTTATTCCAAGGATGGGCCCAGGGAGGATGTACCGGGATTTCCGGTGGAGGTCCTGAACATTTTAGGGGCCGGGGATGCCTTTGCGGGAGGATTTTTATACGGGCATTTACAGGGATGGGACCTCTATAAGGCTTGCCGTATGGGCAATGCGAGCGGGGCCCAATTGGTGACCAAAAAGGGCTGTGCCAACTTTATGCCGACCCTGGAGGAATCCATGGCCTTCATAGAGGAAAAAGGCGGATTTTAAACGGGAGTCTCCCAAGAGGGTTTCCGATTTGATGTTAAAAATGTACCGGGAGCAAAAGTTCCCAAAGATATGGAACCGATGAAAACAATACGATTGACAGTGGCCCAGGCGACCATCGCCTACCTCAAGAACCAATATGTGGAACGGGATGGGCTCGAACATAAATTTTTTGCGGGCTGTTTTGGAATATTGGGTCACGGCAATGTGGCGGGCATTGGACAGGCTTTGCAACAAGACCCCGAGTTTCCCTTCTATGTGGCCAGAAACGAACAGGGAATGGTCCATTCCGCCGTGGCCTATGCCAAGGTAAAGAATCGGTTGGAAGCTTTTGTCTGTACCACATCCATAGGTCCCGGAGCCACCAATATGGTTACGGGCGCCGCCTTGGCGACCATCAACAGGATCCCCGTTCTATTGATTCCAGGGGATATTTTTGCGACCCGTTTGCCGGCACCCGTTTTACAGCAGCTGGAGTCCGACGCCACCCAGGATATTTCGGTCAACGATTGTTTTAAGCCCGTTTCCCGGTACTGGGATCGGATCAATCGGCCCGAACAATTGATAACTGCCCTACCCGAGGTCATGAGGGTATTGACCTCCCCGGCACAAACCGGGGCCGTTACCCTATGTATCCCACAGGATGTACAGGCCCAGGCCCATGATTTTCCGGTGGAACTCTTTGAGAAAAAAACCTGGACCATTGGGCGAACCCTTCCTGACCGTAGCCTGTTGTCCAGGGCGATAAAAGCCATTGAAAACAGTACCCGGCCCATAATCATAGCTGGGGGAGGGACCATCTATTCCGAGGCCTGTGAAATCTTGGGTAAATTTGTCCGTAGGACCGGAATCCCTGTTGCCGAGACCTTTGCTGGAAAGGGGTCCCTGCCCTACAATCATCCCCAAAACCTGGGGGCCATTGGGGTGACGGGAACCCCAGGGGCCATTGAGATGGCCAGGGAAGCCGATCTGGTCATCGGAATCGGTACCCGGTACAGTGATTTTACCACCATTTCCAAATCGGGCTTCCAGAACCCCGATCTCCGGTTCATAAACATCAATGTCACCGAATTCGACGCCTTCAAACAGGGAGCCATTCCCTTGGTAGGGGATGCCAAGGCCGTTTTGGAGGAACTGGATCGGGAACTTGAGGACTTTGAGGTGGACGAAGTCTACCGCAGGACGGTTGGGGAGCTCAATCGGAGTTGGGATGCCTTTGTGGGGGGAATCTATGCAACCAAGAGTGGGACACCTGCTTTTCAGGGAGCGGTCATCGGAGCGATCAACGACTTTTCTAGCGCAGAGGATATAGTGCTCTGTGCCGCGGGAAGCCTTCCCGGAGATCTTCACAAATTATGGCGTACCCGTAATCCCAAGGGCTTCCATTTGGAATATGGATATTCCTGTATGGGTTATGAAATTGCAGGTGGACTTGGAGCTAAAATGGCGAAGCCAGATAGTGAAATCTACGTGATGGTGGGTGACGGAAGCTATCTTATGATGGCACAGGAAATTGTTACTTCCATCCAGGAAAGGCAAAAAATCACTATCATTCTGTTGAACAATTATGGCTATGCCAGTATCGGTTCTCTTTCGGCCTCTTTGGGAAGCGAGGGTTTCGGTACTTATTATAGATACAGGGACCAAACCACGGACCAACTCGATGGGGACCAGCTTCCAGTGGATTATGCTGCCAATGCTCAGAGCATGGGAGCCCATGTGATTAAAGCTTCCAATATCACAGATTTCAGGGAGGCACTCAAAACGGCAAAGACAATCGATCTGACCTGCCTGATCTATATTGAGGTGGACAGAAAGAAGGCTGTACCCGGCTTTGCCTGGTGGGATGTGGCTGTGGCCGAAGTTTCTGAAAAAGAAGAAGTGAAGAAGGCTTATAAAGACTTAAAGAAGAACAGAAAAAACCAAAAATTTTATCTCTAACCAATCTTAATTGAACCAACTAATGGACTATGAACTATTTATCACCTTAGCCTCTTTCGTGCTTTTTACAGGCGGAGTAGCCCTAATAACCTGGTTTAGTCTGAGAAAATCCAATTTGAGTTCCTCTGATGGTTACTTTCTGGGGGGAAGAAGTTTGACGGGACCGGTCATTGCGGGTTCCTTGTTGTTGACAAATATTTCTTCGGAGCACCTGATCGGTATGAACGGCAATTCGTATGTCAATGGCTTCATTGTCATCGCCTGGGAAGTGACCTCCTCCATTGCCCTGGTGGTGGCCACCGGCATCATGACCGTGGTTACCATGCGCGGCAGCTACGAATCGCTGATAGTCGCCCAACAGAGCTATTACCAGGACACCCGTTTCGCAGATGTCTGGGTCTCGCTGCGACGGGCGCCGGAAAGTGCGGAAAACTTTCCGCAGGACGTGCTCGAGCTGCAAGCCTTCCTGGGACCGGTCGCGCCCGGCCGACCCGAACAGGCGGGGACACTCGCGGCGTCTCTT
>CALDPL010000074.1 GCA_937911965.1 uncultured Allomuricauda sp.
ATGTAGCTTCAGGTTTAAAACCCAATCCATCGCTATGCGTGGTTGGGTAGTTTATTGTTTTACAATTTTAAAATCCCCCGAAAATTCCGGGGCCAAGACCTTTACAATATACATGCCTGAGGGGTAGGCGGACAGGTCCAGGTCCAGTCTCCCATATCGAGCCTTTTCCTCCCCGGAATAGACCAATTTTCCGTTGATGTCAAAAATTTGCACCGTCATGTGGGCATCCGTGTCCATGCCCAAGTCCACCGAAAGCCTGTGGCCCTCCACAATCGGATTGGGATATGCCCTCGCCCCATCAGTGAGAAAAAGGGTCTGGGCAAAACTCCCTTGACATTCCAGGTCGGTGGTCACACTCAATCTGTTTACGGCCTGATCCAATTTAAGTTCGATCGACGCCTTCGAACTCAGGATGGTCCGATCGTTGAGTTGGATCCTATAGTATTGGGCACCCCCGAGCTCCAGGGAAAGGATGTTGGTCGTCCGATCGAGTTGGGAGAATACCTCTAGGGATTCAGGTTCGGTTATGGAAAGAGTGTAACACTGCTGGAAACCAGTTTGTCCGGAGACGGTGATACAAAGGTCGTAGTTCCCTGCCGAAAGCATTGAAAACTCCGCATTTTGCTCAAAAGCGATCTCCCCCTGGGCAGCCCCTGACAGGGTGGCCGTATAGGATAGGGGCTCCTTGGCAGTCACCGTGATACTGCCATTGTTTTGATCCCTGCAGGTTTCACTTGCGGTGCTTATGGCAAAATTGTCCGCGGGCAAGTAGAACACTTCGCATCCGTCCACGTTTACCGTTGCCCCAAGAGGGGTGCCGGGACAAAGGTCGAAGCTGTCCAGGACCCCGTCCGAATCCTCGTCCGGGGGATTGGCATCGGGAAAGAGGCCGGAAGGCCTGTTTCCAAAGATCCGGTATTCCCCAGGGGCCAGGGTCAGGGTATCATTGACATCGAGGACCACATGCTTGAGGTTGTCCTTCAAAAGTTCATACCAAAGTCCACTCTGTGGGTAGTTCGGTGCCAAGTCCTGCTCCACTACCCCAAAATTGCCCACTATGACCACCTGGGAGATTTCATCCCCAGCGGCCGTCGGGTCAGTAAGATGGATGGTCTTCAACCCATTGGGATTGTCCACATCCAAACTGAAAACCGAGCTTTCAAAAATGGGTTCCCCCACGGCCAAGAGGTTCAACTGCGCCCAGGCGTCGTAGACCGCCCTTCGTTGGGGATCCTCGAAATATTCCCAGTGGATCGGTTTGTTTCCGGTCCTCCCATTGAAGTCTATGGATATATCATAGCCCAGCTCCCCGAATTGCCAGATCATCTTTGGCCCCGGGATCGTGAAATAAAAGGCCCCGGCCAATTTCAAACGGTCCAAGGCGGTGGAAAGCTCTTTGATGTTGTACTCCCCTGAGGAATTGCCGTAAGTCAGATTCTTGAACATCAACCGCTCTTCGTCATGGCTTTCCATATAGGCTATGTTGGCCGGGACGGTCCAATTGCGCTCCAAATAGGATGCCATTGAAAAATCGGAACCCTCGTTCCAACCCATGGTGGCCTCATTGTAGGCTCCATTGAGGTTGTTCCAGAGCAGGATGCCCTTTCCCTCGTCCAATCGATATTCGGCCCATTGGGTCTCTTCCTGGACAGTGCCCAAATGTTCGAATATCACCAGGAAATCAGAATCGACCTCCCATTGGTAATCCGCGTATTCCTTGAGCACCTCCACCCTATCGGCCTGATAGCTACCCGTGCAGCCCTCGTCATTGGCTGTACAGTTCTGGGTGAACCCCTTGGTCAGGTCCCATCGATAGCCGTCCAGTTTGAATTCCTCGATCCAGTATTGGGAAATCCGTTTGACATAATCCCGGGTGGCCTGGGCACTGTGGTCAAAATCATTGAAAACGGAATAGGCATGGGTGGCCTCGATATTGAAAAAGGGGCTGTCCGCACTGGCCGTGCCCCCATAACCACCTCCATCGGTGTTCCATAGCCTGTAATAGGGGTTTTGTCCACTGGCATGGTTGAAGACCACATCCACGATAACTGCCATCCCCCGTGCATGGCATTCATCCACAAGTTGCTTCAAGGCATCTGCCGTCCCGTAGTATTTGTCCAATGCCATGTGAAAGGAGGGGTTGTATCCCCAGCTTTCGTTTCCATCAAATTCCGAAACCGGCATAAGCTCAATGGCATTTACGCCCAGCCCCTGAAGATAGTCAAGACGGTTTCTGACGGCATCGAAGCTGTGAAGGGCATCAAAATCCCGAATCAACAGCTCGTAGATTACCAGATCTGTCTTGGAGGGAAGGGTATAATCGAGGTTCTGCCAATTGTAGTCTGGATCTCCCGTCCGAAGCACCGTTACCGCATGATCGGCTTCCCCGTTGGGATAGGCAGGAAGATCTGGATAGGTAAGGGCATCGATATAAGGGTCGTTGTGCCGGTCCAAAATCAGGGTGGAATAGGGATCGGCAACGGCGATTTCCCCATCCACCAGGTACTGGTACAAATGGTCGTATTGGGGGGTCAGTCCGGTGAGTTCAATCCAAAAGCGGTCCCGTGCATTGTCCTTTTTAAGCAGGTAGGCATCGCTGGGGGTCCAGGCGTTGAAATCCCCGATCAGGTGGATTACGTCCTTGCCTGGGGCATAAAGTACCAAGGTCGCCTTGCCTGGGTCGCCGGGGTCCAGGTTGATCCCATCCAGCATTCCGGCCGGGACGGCCTGTTCCTCCACCTCTACCACCACCATGAAGGTTTCGCTACGGCTTTCGCCACCCGAGGTCGCCTCCAAGGTATATTGTGCATTTTCCACAATATTGGCATGAACATAGGAATAGTCCATGGTCCCCAATGCGGTATTCACGATAGTTCCGTTGATGCTCAGGGTAAAATCCGCCGCCAGGGAAGTTGTGGCCCCTATGGCCAAGCTCTCACCGGGATCCAACAGGCTCAACTGGGCGGTTGGGCTGTTCAACTGAAGTTGGAATTGGCCCACATCAACTATGAAATCCGCACATCCATTGTCCTTCAGTTCCTCGGATCCATTGGCGCTTCTAAAGACCATCCCCATTTTGGTGGCCGTACCCACCTGGGCATCCCCCAGGCCATAATAGTCCTTGGGCACAAAGGAAATGCTCCAGGTCCCATCCCCATTGTCGGCCATTTCCCCTATGCCGTCATCCTGGCCCCAGTTACCGACCACGGCATGGCCCCAGGGATCGGCATCCGTGCCGATACCGGAGTGCAGGTATACTTTTGATGCCCCGCCAAGACCGTTGCAATCCGTGGCATTGCTTCCCATGTCCACCGTGATGGTAATCTGTTGGTCCACGGAAAAGGGATAGGGACTTATGGTCACTTGGGACCAACAGGACAGCCCTCCCAGGAGCAACCCAAAAAGCGTGTAAAGTTTCTTCATATGTTCTGTATTAAAAATAAGGGGGAACGACAATGCCATTCCCCCTTATTTTATTTATGGTGTACCATAGGACTTTATAGTCCGCCCAGCCTCAGATTGAGCAAGTAGGTGGGGGATCCTTCATTCGAGAGGTCCAAGACAATGATATA
The DNA here is from genome assembly GCA_937911965.1 of uncultured Allomuricauda sp. Lineage (GTDB taxonomy): Bacteria > Bacteroidota > Bacteroidia > Flavobacteriales > Flavobacteriaceae > Flagellimonas. The sequence goes on from CALDPL010000074.1 coordinate 3,573, forward strand.
AGTGCCCGCACTTACGGCAATGTCTTCACCCCCGGCATCCAAGGTTCCATCGGCCCCGGTATCCCCGTAGTCCGTGTCCCATGCCTCATTGATCCTGAACTTGATCATTCCATCGATCAGAGTAACATCTTCGGCAACCCAGATTCCGGGGTTCACCTCGGTAAAGGTAAAGTCTGGACCTGCTCCGCCCCATTCGTTGTACCCGGAGCCCACAACTCCCCATAGATCGGTTTCCTCCATGGTATAGGTTCCTGCATTGAAATCCAGGGCGATTGTATAATATCCTGCTGTTACGGTTAGATTGTCACCGCCTGCATCCAAGGTTCCATCGGCTCCGGTGTCCCCAAAGTCGGTGTTCCAGGCATTGTTCATCCTGAACTTCATCTGACCATCGTTCAATTTGACGCCTACCCTGAAGGTATCCGTGGTATAATCGTAATGGAACTTGGCATCCGGTCCTGTACCGCCCCAATCGTTATAGGCATCACCCACCACACCCCAGGAGAAGGCCTCCAAGGTATAGGTGTTGTCGTTGAGATTCAGGGTGATTTTATAGTCTCCTGCGGTCACCGGGATATTGGCACCTCCGGGTTCCAGGGTACCATCCGTATCATTGTCCCCAAGGTCGCTGTCCCATGCATTGTTCTCACGAAACTTGATTTCCCCGTCCAAGAGCTTCGCATAGGCCACTAGTACTCCACTGGAAGAAGTGGTGTAGAAGGGAGAATCCGGGAATGCGCCCCAATCGTTGTAACCGTTGCCCACAACACCCCAACTGGATATCTCAAAGGCGGAACCTCCTGTAAGCGATTTTTCAATGATGACCACGGTCAGTTCCACCACCTCGGATACCTTGGAACTGGCATCGCTGCCCTCACCGCTCCCAGGAAAGGCACTTACCTTGAAGTAAACCGTACCGCTGTTGTTCGGGTTTCCCTCATCGTCGGTCGTTGCCGGGTCATTGTCCAACCCAAGCCCTTCGGCCATGGTCAACAATTGGCCCACATTGACACTTGCATTGTTTGTGTTGAGGGTTCCCGAATCAAACTGGTACAGACCGTCCGCATCGAAATTCTCGGAAATGGATCCTTCCAAGCGATAGGAGACCTCGGTCGGAACCCCAAAGTCCACTTCGTTCCAGACAAAACGCTCCGCTATGTTTGCCCCGGTCTGGGAAGAGAGGAGGTATTCGGCTGAAAAAGTGTTCTGAAAGACCACTTCCCC
>CALDPL010000075.1 GCA_937911965.1 uncultured Allomuricauda sp.
ACAGGGCCCTAAGGGTCCTCATGATCTGGACCGAATGCTTGATGTCCAGGTTGTTCAAGGGTTCGTCCAAGAGGATGTAATCCGTGTCCTGGGCCGCCACCATCCCCAAAAAGGCACGTTGTTGCTGTCCCCCGCTGAGTTCGTCCACATAACGGTCCCCCAGTGCCCCCAACTCCATAAAGTCCATGGCCTCCTCGATTTTTTCCCGGTCCAGCGCATTGAGCCTGCCCTGGGAATGGGGGAACCTGCCGAAGGCCACCAATTCCCTTACCGTGAGTTTCAGGTTCAGGCGGTTGGTCTGTTTCAGGATGGACAAACGTTTGGCCAGGTCCCTGTTCCTATAATCCCCGATCTTTTTGTCATTGATCGTAATGTGCCCCCCATTGGGATCGATGATTCTGGAGATGATCCCCAAAAGGGTGCTCTTGCCTGCCGCATTGCTTCCGATCAGGGAGATGAGCTTCCCCTTGGGCAACTGCAGGTTGACCCCATCCACGACCAGGATGTCGTTGTATTGTTTGCTGATGTTTTCTACCGATATCATACTCGTTTCACTTTAAATAATAAGTACATAAAATACAGCCCTCCCACAAAGTTGATGATGATGCTCACCGTGGAGTTGTAATTGAAGACCTTTTCCACAATGAACTGGGCCAAAAGGATGGCAATGATACAGATCAGGCAACAGGCCGGGATCAGGATGCTGTGTTTATAGGTCTTCAACAGTTCATAGGTCAGGTTGGTCACCAAGATCCCCAAAAAGGTGATGGGGCCCACCAAGGCCGTGGAAACGGCCACCAGGACCGCGATCAGGAAGAGGAACAGACGGACCTTTTTGAAATAGTCCACGCCCAGGTTGATGGCATTGTCCCTTCCCAGCATGAGCACATCCAGGACCTTTAGGTTCCTTCCCCCTATGGCAAAACAGACCAAGACCGTCCCCAGGGCATACCAGAGCAATTCGTAGTTGACATTGTTGAAGGTGGCATACATCCGCCCCTGTAGGGTGAGGAATTCGTTGGGGTCGATGACCATCTGCAAAAAGGAACTTATGGTGTGGAAGAGGGTTCCCAGGACCAACCCGATCAACAACAGAAGGTACATATTGTTTCCCCCCTTTTTAAAGAGCAGCTTGAACAGGATCAGGGCAAAACCCAACATGAACAGGATGGAGAGGAAAAAATTCCCCCTTTGGTCGATCACACTGAAGGTCTTGTCCCCGTACAGGAACACGATCAGGGTCTGAAAGAGGAAATACACCGCCTCAAAGCCCATGATCGAGGGGGTGAGGATCCGGTTGTCCGTCAGGGTCTGGAAACTCACAGAGGAGGCGGCCACGGCACAGGAAACCAGGACGATGGCAGCAATTTTTATGCTTCTGCGCTCCAGGGCATACTCCCAGGAGGAGGGCAGGTCCAAGAACAGAAATCCTGCGACCAGGGCCAGGGTCAACAGAAGCAGGGGTCCTATTTTTTGAAGGTGCTCTCTCATCTTCCGCGCAATAAAATTACAAGGAACAAGATTCCTCCAAGCATCCCGATCATCATTCCGATGGGCACTTCAAAGGGAAAGATGATCAACCTTCCGATGATATCACATCCCAAGAGGAAGATGGCCCCGAAGAGCATGGTATAGGGCAAGGTCTTTTTTAGGTTGTCCCCGAAGAGCAGGCTGACCATATTGGGGATTACCAGTCCCAGAAAGGGAATGATCCCCACGGTGACCACAATGGCACTGATGGTCAGGGAAACACAGACCAGTCCCAAATTGAGCACCCCCCTATAGTTCAGGCCCAGGTTCTTGGAGAAGTCCCTGCCCATGCCCACCACGGTAAACTTACTGGCGTAGAGGTAGGTGATCAATACGGCGGGAAGACAAAGGTATATCGCCTCGTAATTCCCTTCCAGGATGCCGGAGAAGTCCCCCATGAGCCATGATCCGGCAATGTCCCTCGAGGCGCCCACATCCTGCACGATATTGAAGCGGTAGGCAAAGAAGGAGGTGATCGAATTGATGATGCCCCCGAACATCAAACCCACTATGGGGATGAAGATGACACTTCTATAGCGAATGCTGTCCGCGATCTTGATAAAGACCATGCTGGCCAAAAAGGTAACGGCAAAGGCAAAGGCCATTTTGATCGAGGTGGTGGCCTGGGGCAATAGGATAAGGGTTCCCAGGATTCCGAGTTTGGCGGCATCCAGGGCCCCTGAGGTGGTCGGGGAAACAAATCTGTTCTGGGTCATCTGTTGCATGATCAGGCCACAGATGCTGATTCCGGCCCCGGTGACGATCAGGGCCATGGTCCTGGGGAAGCGGCTCAGGCTCAAAAGCATGAACTCCTCCTGTCCCCAACTTAGGATGTCGGTGGGCCTTAGGTCCCGTACTCCCACAAAGAGGGAGACCAGTCCCAACAGGACCACCAATAGGGAGAGTCCCAATATCCGTAGGGGATGCTGATATTTGGCCTTGCCGATCAATGAACTCCGTTCCATTTCCTTTCTTTCTCCCGGTCGATAACCCTGCTTTCCTTAAAGAAGTGAGCCCCAATCCCCAGCAGGGGATTGGAGCCGACTCCTACAAATATCGGGATGTTTTTTTGTCCTTCGGGTCCTATTCCCCTTGGGATTTCAGCGTTCCGATGATCTTTACGCTTTCCCCGATCACCTCTGACAATTGGGTGGCCTCTGCGGTCACCGGGTCTATGGCATAGAGGTAATGTTCGTTTTCTGCCGGACTGGCCGTAACGATCAGAAGGTTGTTCTCCCGATCCACATAGGGGGTCCTGAACTCCCAACCCTTTAGGGCTTCTTCGGGAAAATTGCTGACCCATTCAAAACTTTTTGTCGCCACATCGACCACCGCAAAGCGATCGGCATCACTTCCAAAGGTGGCCTTATCCTTGACACCTGGATACATGCTCAGGATAAAGGTGGTCCCTCCCATATAGTAGGTCCGGAACAGGTTGTGCCCTCCCGAAGCCTCTGTAATATTGAAGAAGTAGTCGGCGTCAAAGGCAAAATCCCCCTTGTTGATCTTTAGGATTCCCGAAGGGATGTCGCTGGTTAGGGCATCGGCATAATTGGTCTGGGCCGAGGAGAAGACATAGAGGTCCCCGCTGTCGACCACTTCAAGGCCCGTATCCCCTTGGGAAAGTTTTTGCCCGGCCACAAAACCGGTCCTTCCGCTGTCCTTGATGACCTGATCCACCGTGAAATCATCGTTGAACACCACCACATAGGTATTGTTGTAATAATCGGAGGCAAAGCTGCTGGCAGAAACGCTTCGTGCCCCGGCGATGATCTTGCCCTCGTACTGGGCCAAATCGGTAAAATAAGCGATCTCCCCAACCTCCAATAGATCATCGACCACTAAGATGAACTCTTGGGAGAAGTCCGTTTCCGGGTTTACCTTGTAGAAATAGGCCTGTTGGGGAAGTTCGGGGTTCCTCAAGCGGTCGGAATAGCCCAAGATCAATTCGCCCCCGATCTCCTCGCGAATGTGAATGGACACATTCAGGGCCAATTCGTTTCTCTTGCTTATGCTGCCGTCCGAGTTCAGGATGTAGGAGGCCGTGGTCCCGGCATCCGCCTGATTGTAGAGGAAGCCATAGAGGACCTCATCCTTATAGAAGGACCAGATCCGGTCCCCGGGGGATTGCACGGCTGTGGCGGAAGTCGCATCAAAGAGGTTTCCAGGGGTCCACTCGTCCCCGGTCACGATATAGTCGTTCTCCCCGGAGGAGGCGGTGACCACATATTTTTCCACGGTACCGGCATCACCCCGGTCATCCCCGCCATTGTTTCCCCCACCGTCATCGCTGGAACATGAGGATAGGGCCACCAAGGCCGTTGCGGCCATGAGGCCAAAAATTTGATTTGTATACTTCTTCATGATGTTGATTAAATTAATTGGCATTAGACTTTGTTTAAGTAGTATCTGAATTTCAGGGAAAAACTGCGCCCTGGTTTCTGTAGGCTGAAATTGTCATATAGTTTTTCGTCCAATAGGTTTTTACAGTCCAGGGACAGGTTGTACTTGCCCTCCTTCCAGGAATAGGCCAGATGGAGGTTGTGGCTCAATTGCCGGGGGACCTCCGCCCGATTGGAGGCCTGATAGGTGTCGTAATCGTAGAGGAATGAATCCACGAACTGCATCGAATAGGAGAGTCCGAGCCTGCTTTGGGGCAGCCACAGATCATTGAGATAGTAGGAAAGGTCCGCCTGCCCGAAAAAATTGGGCTGGTTGGGCAACAGGGCCTTGTAATGGGTGGTCCCCTTGCTGTGGTTCCTGGATTCCAGATAGGAAAGGCCCAGGCCGGCACTAAAGCGATCCGAATAGGAATAGCGCATTTCAAGGTCCACCCCGGGGGTCTTGACCAGTTCGGTGTTTTCGTAGGAGCCCTCCCCTTGGGAGTAGGTGAGGTTCAGCCGGATATAGTCCGCGGTCCTTCTATAGAAGAAATTGACATCCGTATTGAGGACGCTGGGGCCCTTCAGATCCAGGGTGTGGTTGACCCCCAGGTTATAGTTTTGGCTGCTTTCCGGCCTCAGGTCAAAATTGGCCAGATAAAAGCCAAAGACCTCCCCGAAGAGTTCGGTGCTCACCGGCAATCGGACCGTCTTTTCAAAGTTGGCCTTGAGCTGCAGGCCTTCGGTGAGAAAATAGGTTGCCGTAAGTCCATATCCGAAACGGCTGTCCTCCTTGGTCACCGTCTGGAAATTCTCCACCCCTTGTTGTTGGGAGAGGTCGAGGAAGGCAGAGGCCTTGTAAGAGTACATTTTGCCAAAAAGGGAGGTGGAGAAATTCGGGCCAAATTCACTGCTGATCCCCAAGCCGGTGATATTGCGGTTGTTCACCCGCGGCCTCTCATTGATAAAGTCGTCCACCTGCAGCTTTTCATCCCCTTTGCGGGAATAGAAATTGGCCACATTGTTCAAGGTCAATCGATGGATGTCGTTGATTTGGTAGTTCAGGTTGGCATTGATGGTACCGTTCCTGTTCTTGTATTCATAGTCCGAATGTTGGCTCTCCCCTGGGGAGTTCGAGGGCACGGATTCCCCCAACCAATTGTATTCCCGATCCGAGAGGTCGTAGTTGTTGCCCCCACCAAAATCATAGTTGCCCGCAACACTCAGATCCAGCCCCTGAAAAAAGAAATCCCGCATGGAATAGAGCAGGGAGGGCATCACAATGGTGGAAGTCTGGTATTTCTCGCCAAAGGCCAGATTCAGGTAGGCCGGATGCTGGATCTCATCATAGGCCTGTCCCAGGGTGATGCCAAAGAGGAGCTGGTCGGCAAAGGATTTGCCCACAAGGCCCACCTTGGCGATGACGGTCTCATTGTGGTATTTGTCGTGAAAGCGACGTACCCTTTGGGGTTCGGGGGACAGCAGGTTGGTGTCGAAATCCTTGATGGTGGCGTCCACATAATAGTCGTTGTCCGAATAGTTCTGAAAGGCACTGATCTGGGCGGTAAAGCCCTTTTCGGAGGTATGGCCGGCATTTATAAAGGTCTTGTGGGTGTTGAAACTCCCGTAGGAATAGGAGGCATCCAAATAGGTTCCCATTGCCTTTTTGGTGACTATGTTCACGGCCCCGCCCAGGGCATCGGAGCCAAAGTTGACGGGGACCACCCCTTTGTACACTTCGATCCGCTCCGCCAGGTTGATGGGAAGGTTGTTGATCTGAAAGGCCGAGCTCATGGCATCCATGGGCATGCCGTCGATAAAGAAGCGCACATGGCGCCCGCTCAGGCCATTGATCGTCACATTGGTCCGGGACCCCATGCCTCCCTGTTGTTGGATCTTGACCCCGGGGGCCCGTTCCAGGACCTCGGTCATCCCCAAGGTGGCGTTGTGAAAGGGCACCGCATCCAGGGCTATGGCATTGAAACCGGCCTCCTCGATCTTCCTGACGCTGGATTTTCCGATGATCACCACGTCGTCCAATTCAAAGGAGGGATCCTGCTCCAAGGTGAAATTGAGTTCCATTGTCGCATTGGCGGCCAGGGTCAGCTTCCTCTCCCTGGGCAAAAAGCCCAAGACGGTACATACCAGGGTATGGTTCCCGGCTTCCAGTTCAAGGACATAACGCCCATCCCAGTCCGTATAGGTGGCCTGGCTCCCATCCTTTACATACACATTGGCGTTGACCAAGGGAAGCCCTTCGTGGTCGAGTACCTGCCCCTGTACTGAGGATTGTTGTCCGTGGCCGAGGAATGCACAGGCCAAGATCAAGAAAAGACTGAAACTCCGGTTCATTTATTTATAATTAGTCTAAATAAATCAGGATGGCAAATATATATCTTTGTGCCGTAGAATCAAATGACCCCCATGGTTAATTTTTGTTATTGTTTGCGGACATCACTTTTTCTGCTCCTTTCCATGGTCCTGCACCATGCAGGCTACGGGCAGCAAGCCATCGTCATCGGTGAAAAGCAACGGATCCATTCCGAGCTGTTGGACATGGAGCGTGAAATTTGGATCGGCCTGCCCAAAAGCTATGGGGACACCCTCTATTCCAAAAGGGACTATCCGGTGCTGTACTTCTTTGATGGGGACAGTCAGTTTGAAACCTTTGTGGCCCAAAGGAACTGGCTCAGCAGAAACCTCTATTCCGCCCTGCCCGAGTTTATCGTGGTGGGCATTTTACATCGGGACCGGGCCAGGGAACTCACCCCCACGGCCATGGAGACCCCGGAAAACTGGAAAAGGGCAAACTTCTCCACCTCCGGGGGAAACGCGGCATTCATGCAGTTTGTGGAAGAAGAGCTCAAACCATATATCGACACTAATTACAGGACCAATGGCTTTGAAATCCTGAGCGGCCATTCCTTCGGGGGCCTGGCCGTGGCCCATGCCCTGATCGACCGTCCGGAATCCTTTGATGCCTATATCGCCATAGACCCTAGTGTATGGTGGGACGACAACGGCCTGTTGAACCGCATGGGGGATTCCTGGTACGGCCCCCAATACGACGGGAAGATTTTCTTTTTGGCCAAAGCCGACGACCCCGGCTCCGGGGACCACCACCACAGTGCGATCCTGGAATTCCACGAAAAACTCAAGGCACTTGGAGAAAACAAAAAGCTGGACTGGAAGTACCATTTTTATCAGGGGGAGGACCACGGTTCGGTCTTGGTCCCCTCGGTATTCGATGCCCTGCGCTTTATCTTTAAGGGATATCAGATGCCCGTAAAGGAGGCCATGAAGGATCCCGGAGTGCTCCACGGACATTTCGATGGGCTTTCAAAACGCTTGGGCTATACGGTCTTGGCCGATGAAAGGCTGATCGATGAAATGGCCAGGGTATGTGTACGCCAATCCCTGTACAGGCAGGCCGCCGAGCTCCTTGCCCTGAATTTAAAAAACTATCCGGACAGCCCCCATGCCCAAGAGCGGCATCGCGAATTCATCCAGGCCCATAAAGGAGAATTGGAGCATTGAGGGTGATTTTCCCAAGGGAGTGATTTGAAAATCCAGGCTGCCCTGGATCATGGCATTTTTGCGGAATCCCTATCTTTGGTCCAAAGCCCGACAAATGTCCCTGCTATCCTCCTTTGGCATCCACAGCGAACGGAGCAATCCCTTCCCCTATGACATCACTGCGGTCCGCCATGCCCGGGACATCGATCTATCCAATCCGGTGACCTTTTTTATCGGGGACAATGGCACGGGCAAATCCACCCTTTTGGAAACCTTGGCCTTTCGCCTGCAATTGCCCCATATGGATGGCGTGGATTACAGCAAGAGCGGTTTTGAGGCCGCCAGGACCCTGGTCCCCCACATGGAGCTCCAATGGCAGGTGGAACGGCCTTTGGGCTTTTTCTTCAGGGCAGAGGATTTTGGGGACCTGCTCAACAGTGTACATCGTGAAGATACCAGGCTGCACGGCTTCCTTGATGAATTGGAAGGGGAGGTGCCCGGGCACATCATACAACAGATGAAGGACAATGCCAATTACCAGCGGTATCAGATCAGAAGGGATTACGGGCAGGACCTACAGGGTTTCTCCCATGGGGAGGCCTATTTAAAGGTCATGGAGGAGAAGTTGGCCAACAAGGGAATTTTCCTCTTGGACGAACCCGAGGCCGCCCTTTCCCCTTCCAAACAGCTCTCCCTTTTGTATTTGATCAAACACAACCTGGAATCAAACCTGTCCCAGTTCATCATTGCCACCCACTCCCCCATTCTGATGGCCTATCCGGGGGCCGCCCTATATGAGATTTCTGAGGCGGGAATGCATCGGACGGATTTCAAGGACACGGAACACTATATGGTGACCAAGTCCTTTTTGGACAATCCAGAGGCCTATCTGCGGCACCTTCAATAAGGCAGTGCCGTCCCCTGGGCAAGAATTGCATCAAGGCCTGCCCATCCAGGAATCCAAAAGGGCCTTTTGGGCTGGGGTGGGATTTTCAATGGGATGCAGGGAAAAGGTCTCCACAATCCGTTCCACGGGATTTCCCCCGGAATCCTTTTGGACCACGGTCTTCGTTTCCCGCTCCAACTCCAGGCCCGCATAACCCAAATAGGTGGTATAATCCAAGGGTTTGGGGGTGTATACATACTGAAAGAGCTCGGTGAGGGAATCCCCGGAAATGGTGGTACAGGCGTTTCGGAATTCCGCATCGGTGAACCCCCTTCCCATTTCCAGATAGTAGCTGTGGTACAGATACCGCATGACATCGTCCAGGGATTTTTGGTTATCCGTGGCATGGCGGATCCCAAAATCCATCAAAAGCCCCACAATGGGCCCCTTGACGTAATAGGAAATGCTCTTGTCCGGATCCTTGCCGCTTTTGCCAAAGGGGCCCTCCTGCCAGGTCTCAAAACTGGATTCGATCAAGGATTGGTAGGCCTTCCCGGGATTGTTCTCAAACTGGCCTATCCCGGCTGCGATCCCCTGAAGGAATTCGGCCTGGGAAGAAATTCCTGCACGACGGACCATCAGGGAGGCATAATAGGAGGTGAGGCCCTCACTGATCCACAACTGTGTGGTCTTGCTGCCGTTGCGGTAGTCAAAGGGGCCGAGTTCAAAGGGCCGGATCCGTTTGACGTTGTAATGGTGAAAGTACTCATGGGCCAAAAACTCCATCATTCGCAGGTAGGCCTGGGGATCATCGAGGCCCTTTCCCGAAAAGCTCACCGTGGAGCTGTTCAGGTGTTCGATCCCGCCCCTTCCGGGTCCGATCCCGATAAAGGTGTAGTCCGTATAGGGAATATGGCCGATCAGGTCGGTGGCCACCTTGATCGTGGCCTTCAGGTCATCCATCAGCCCTTGCCGGTCAAACTCCCCCATGGCATGGCCCCAAAACCTGTGGGGAATCCCATCGATATGGAATTCGGGCAGTTTGTCCAACTTCCCCATAAGCAAAGGGGAATCCATGAAGGCATCCAGATCATCGGACACGAACACGGCCTTTTTTGAATCTTCATAAGTGCGTTCCAGCCCGGTGGCCACATCGGTCCAGCCATGGGATTTTTTAAGGGTGAGGGTCATGGGCAGATCCGAATGCCCCTCCACAAAGAGGAAGGAATTCACCGGAACGATATAGGCGCGGTCCCGGTCCACAAAACTGTTGGCCACAAATGTTCGGTGGGTCAACATCCCGTATTCCAGTTTAATGGGCTCGCCTTGCCCCTTTGTCACCACCCAGGTTCCCGCTTGGGAACTGTCCACAAGGGTACCCGAATGCAGCCTGAAGTTTTGGATTCCCTTGTGGTAATCCATCATTTGGTAATAGCCGGGCATCCAATTGGGGAGCTGCAAAACCAGGGTGTCCATGGGCAGGTCCAAAAGTTCCATTTCGACCCTGTAGACATGGTTGTCAGGGTCGGAAACCGAAACCGTGTATTCCAATCTGGGCAGCGGTGCCCCTTGTCCCATAAGGGAGAGGGACCCTAGACAAATACAGCAAAGCGCGATGATCTTGATACGGAAATCGTACATAAAATGAAGTTTGGAATACGAAAAGCAAGGTAACAAATTTTACCCTGAACCTTCCATGAAAAAAAGGCTGTCGCAGATAATATGTTGGGGATCCGAGGAATGGAATCCGACCGTGTAAATTTTGGTACGACTATCCCAAAATTAAGTAAAATACATTTAAGGAAGCTCATCCCAAAATACAATACTTGGGCTGACCCCATGCTTTTTCGTACCTTTTCAGAATCCTTACCAATTGTGGCATCTCCCGCTTGGGATATGGGAAGATCTCCTTAAAACAAGAACTAATGAAAAATAAAACCATAAAACTCTTTTTGCGATTGGCCTTGGCTTTTGGGTTTTTATCCGCTTCGGCGGACCGATTCGGATACTGGGGCGAAGCGAATTCCACCTGGGGCACCTGGGAGAATTTCCTGGACTACACCCAATTGTTGAATCCCTGGTTCAACAGTGCCCTGATCCCAACGGTGGGACTTTTGGCCACTGTGGCGGAAATTGTCCTCGCCCTCTGCCTGATCATTGGGTTCAAGACCGAACTTATGGCAAAATTGAGCGGAATCCTCCTTTTGGTGTTCGCCCTGTCCATGACCTTATCCACAGGCCTGAAGGGTCCCTTGGATTACTCCGTGTTCACTGCCTCTGCAGCGGCCTTTGCCCTGGGGTCCATGAAGGAAAAATACTTGGAATTGGATCTGGTTTTTTCCAAGAAATGAATTGGGTCCGAAATCGGGCCATAAAGGATGTGGGCCGCAGTAATTGTTTCCGGTTTAAAGACTTTGGCTATATTTAGGGCAAACCCACGACCAAATGCAGTTCGTCTTTACCCCTTCCCATCAGGCCTTGCGCCCTTTTGTCAATGGGTATTACTATATCGAACTCGATGCGGGCCCCGATGCCAGGCCTTTGGACATCCATCCGGTCGGCTATCACACCATGGCCTTCACCCTGAATTCAAGGCAGGTGTTCCGTTCCACAGCAAGTGAATACGACTTCAACCTGAGTTACCACGGCCTGATCTGTGAACATATTTCACTTTTTCCCATGGCGCCCAAAATCAATATGGTTGTGGTTTCCTTTACCTCCACGGGGGCGTCCCGGCTCTTTGGGGTATCCCAGCACCAATTGATCAACCAGATCCATCCCATCGAGGATATCGTGCCGGAGGCCATGGATCTAAAGTTGCGCCTGGAGGATGGAATTTCCTGTGGAATGCGGGCAATCGATCTGATCGAACATTGGCTGTTGCGCCGAATATCGGCCAAATCCCCCTTTCGGTACGGCCCAAATATTGATCGTGCCTGCAGCCTGATCCAAAGGCATAGGGGAATAATCCCAATCGGTGAACTGAGCCGGGAAGTCGGGATGTCCCAAAGGTATTTGGAAAGCCATTTCAAGGATATGATCGGCACCACCCCAAAAATGTACTGCCGCATCGTCCGGTTTTTGGCCGCCTATCAATTCATACTTGGCAACGACGATGTCGATTGGGGGGAACTGATCTACCGCCACCAGTTTTTTGACCAATCGCACTTCATCCATGATTTCAAAAGGTTTTTTGGCCGTTCCCCTTCCAAGATCCACTTGGCAAATTCCCATCTCGCCGGGAAGATTGCCCTGGAATTATAACGATCTTTCGAATTTTTACAATCCTGTCCCCCATTTCAACTGCATTTTTGTCCTGCCCAGGGGAATTTCTTTGTTGGGGGGTCGATGGCCAAACTAAAACCAGGACCGTCCCAAAACAAGGTCCAACCATGCCAAAACGGGCAGGGACGGTTGCCCCTTCGGCCCCAAATCCAATATAATGAATCAAAAGACTCCCTTTGTTTCTTTTTTTGCACTGCTCCTGGTGCTCTGCCATGGGATGCTCCTATCCTGTTCCGAAGATGACAAGAAATCAAAAAACGGGGAATTCCCCATTCCCTACCCCGATGACGGGGAGCTCATCACCGACGCCTGGGACGGCACCGTGGGCCATAGAACGGTACAATACGAGGCCGATCGTCACGAGGCCCTGATAACTTTCTATGACGATTATGCCAACGGCGCCACTTGGAACCGGATCGAGGCCGGATCGGGGATCGAACTATCGGTCATCTATGTCAATTTGGACAAGGGACACACCATTGACCTGGGACCTCCGGGAGATCAGATTCCCGATGCGGTACTCCTCACCCTATACGTGTCCGGGGAATAAGTCCACTTCAAAATCAAAATAAGCCATGATGAACACCCTTGGAACAATCAAAGGAATAGGAGGCCCACTTCGATTATTGGCTTTGATTACCCTCTGCCTGCTACATGTACATTGCGGCAATGATGACGGGGGCGCTCCCCAAACGGGATATTTCGCCAAAACGATTGCCCTGGGCATTGCGGGAAGCGGTATGCAGTTCGATTTGGAATACGATGCCACAAACCGCATCAAGCGGGAAATTATCACAATGGGGACCGACATCAACCAATTTGAATACCTCTATAACAATGCCGGTCTGATCTCAAGCGTCCTTTGGAACGGAACCCTCTTTGCCCACTATCAATACGACGACAGCGGAATCCTGACCAAGGTGGAGACCTACGATAGCAGTAGCGGGTCGAACCTTGAGTATCCCGTATCCCATTCGGATGGAACCTACTCCATCCCCGGCCTTGTCCCGGAGATCAAGGTAGATCGGCGGGGGCAACTGCTCCACCACCCGGGCTTGGACTTGATCGTCACCCATACCGAAGGCCCCGGGGTACACGGACAACTCAGCCCCCAGCCTGCCCGTTATTTTGGGGATATAGCGGCCTTTTGCTACTATGACCTCACGTTTTCCCAAAATGCCGTTGCCTCCATTGTATTAAGGGGAACCCTCTATGAAGCCCGTTATACAAGGGACGGGAACAACAATATTACATCCATGGAATTGGTCGAAGGGAGCACGGGGGCCCTGTACCAGGTTTGGGAAATCACCTATGAAGAACGAAGCCTATAAGACGGCTCGATCAAAATTCAAAGAAATAAACACAATCCATAAAAACCATTAAAACATTAAACTTCAACATTTTCAGGACATGAAAACATTAAACTTCAACATCTTCAGGACATTGTTCGTACTTCTTTTGATTGCAGGGCCTCTTGGCTGTGGCAAGGACGATGGCCCCTCGGAGCCAAGCGCAGAAGAGCTGATCATTGGAAAATGGTTCGTCACCAACATCTTCCCCAATGGGGGAGGCCCTTCGGAAGCTTTGGACAGCTGTTCCAAAAAATCATTTTTTGAATTTGATACCAATGATTTGGTAACCGAAGGAAGCTTTTATTTGGATGAAAGTGAGTGCAAGGGAAGCTTGAAAGAACACGAATACGCCTTTTCGTCAGATGGCGAAAAATTAATACTCACCTCAATCAACGATGGCACAACGATCACAATGAATGTCCTTACACTGGACCGGACCACCCTGGTCATCGAATTGATCAGTCCCCCCTTTACCATTCGGATGGAAAAACGATAGAAAGGGCTTCTCCACAGGCATCTGTCCCATTTTCCTAAATACGGGAGGATTCCCTTCGGCATTCCAAATTCCAGCAGAATCGAAAACAAGGGGTCCTGTTATTTGTTTAGAATCGTTTTAAATAATACTTTTGAAACCTAATTCTAAACCGGAACATGAAGACAGGATATTTTTTTTCAAGCATATTAAGTGTTGCAACTGCCGTGGCGGCCTATGGACAGGACGCAAGCTTTGTCGGCAGTTTTGAGGCCGAGGGCAAATCGTATGATACAAGGTTTGTCAGGGTACTCTATAGTGCGGAGGGATCCGAATTGGAGGAAGGTGGAGACTCCGTGGAACAGTTGGTTTACCAAGGCAAGGACCCCAAGGGAAATGATGTAACGGTCCATAGGTTTCAGATCGTGACCAAAAATACCGGCTACGACCAGCTCCAAAAATCCCAGGAAGCCGATTATAAACTGAAATCCGTGGAGAACGGGGCCAAGTTTCATATAGAGGTCCCCATTGAAAACGGGGAACTGCAGCTCGACAGGGCCTATGTAGGGAATCTGGCATACAATTTTGGGACCAGGGAGACCCGGAACCAACTGGTGCCCGAGGATGTATCCGACATCTCATTTGAACTGTACACCCTGGATCTGCCTGAGTTCGGCAAAAACAACAAGCCGGGGGACAAGGGCATCATTTACCAGGCCGGTTATATAAAATTCAAGCTCAGCAGCAAGGCCAAACACATCGGGTCAGATCAAATAAGTGATTTCAATGTGGTGGTCGACGGACCCATTTCCATAACCCATGTACGGGGCAAGGAAAGAGAGGCCAAAGCCGTGTCCATCGATCCCGAGATTGTCAAAATGAACATTTGAGGATTCGGAGGCTAGGGTTGAAATTGCCGTCTGGCATCGATGTCTTTGAGAATTGACGGATATAGGCTATCTCGGACTTTTGTGCTTTCTTTTTCCGTAATTTCATT
>CALDPL010000076.1 GCA_937911965.1 uncultured Allomuricauda sp.
TATTAATAAAAGAAATTCACCACCGAGTTAAGAATAATCTTCAAGTGATCATAAGTCTACTTCGCATTCAAATGGATGGACTGGGTGGAGACAAATTAAAGACAGAATTTGAAGCGTGCATCAATCGCGTAAACACCATGGCTGTTGTGCATGAGCTGATGTACCAAAATAAGAATTTCGACAAAATCAACATGCATGCATACATGCGTGAACTGATAAAATCGTTGCTTCAGCTCTATACCATGCACCACGAAGTGGAGGTAGATGTGAAAATTGATATTCCCGAGGTTGATTTCACGTTAGATCAATCACTTCCGCTGGCATTGGCGCTAAATGAAATTATTTGTAATTCTCGGAGCGGTGAACGCCTTCAATATGAAGACCAACTTTGTCAAGAACCAGTTGACGGGAGAATATGGAGGGGTCCCGGACACTCAGAGAGAATACAAAAAGGCCGGGATCAAGACCCTGGTCGTGGGGGACCACAACTACGGGGAAGGTTCCTCCAGGGAACATGCCGCCATGCAGCCCAGACATTTGGGGGTGGCCGCCGTATTGGTGAAGTCCTTTGCGAGGATCCACGAGACCAACCTAAAGAAGCAGGGGATGTTGGGTCTGACCTTTTACGATGAAAAGGATTATGACCTGATCCGGGAAGACGACACCTTCAATTTTGTGGACATTGCCGATTTTGCACCGGGCAGGCCCTTGACCCTTGAGGTGGTACACGGCGATGGAAGCAAGGATACCATCAAGGTGAACCATTCCTATAACCAAGCACAGATTGCCTGGTTCAAGGAAGGATCGGCCCTGAACCTGATCAAAAAGGAAAATGCATAGTTCCATGAACCCCTGTTAAAAGCAAGAAACTCCTGTTGTCCATTAGGTGATGGCAGGAGTTTTTAATTTTTACAAAAAACTTCAAATGAAGATCAGTAGAAAGACCGTACTCAATATTGCTTTGATCCTGTTCGTGCTCTCCTTTTTTGTCACCCCCATGGGCCATTATGGGAAAATCCTGTTGAACAGGATGTTTTCCTTCCCTCCGGAGCCCATCGATTCTTCGGAACAAAAACAGATCGAGGACTACAATTGGAAACTCAAGGATGCGGATTGGAACTTCTTCAATTTTGAACGCTCCAGGGGGAATGTGGTCCTGATCAACCGTTGGGCCTCCTGGAAACTCCCCAGTGAGGCGGAGCTTGCCGGCATACAGGAACTCTACGATCGGTACAAGGGCAAGATGGACTTTTACATCATCACCAATGAGACCCGGGAACCCGTCGAGGAATTTATGGAAAAACACGGATTCAGTTTTCCGGTGACCTATCTGATCATTGGGGAAAAGACACCTTTGGATGTCAGTGAGGTCCCGTCCTCCTATCTCCTGGACCGATCTGGAAAGATCGTCATCCACGAAGAGGGAATCGCGGATTGGGACAGTCCAAAATTATTCAGGATATTGGATGAATTGATCGCCAATTAAAATTGCTCCCATGAAACTTACCAAGGTACAGATAAAAAACGGGATATGGATTTTGGCCATCGGCCTGATCTTGTTCACCCCCATTGCCTTTCATTTTAGGGTTTGGATCATCGGACAGATCAGTTCCCATATCAGTGCGGGGGTGGTGGAAAAGGAAGAGCGTATGGAACTGGGGGACTATCAATGGCAATTGGTGGACCTCGATGGAAACCCCATGGACTTCCGGACCTTAAAGGGGGAGGTGGTCCTGGTGAACGTCTGGGCCACTTGGTGCCCACCCTGTGTGGCGGAATTCCCGAGTTTTGTCAAGCTCCACCGGGATTATGGGGAAAAGGTGGCCTTTTTGTTTGTGGCAAGGGACGAACCCGAAAAGGTAAAGGCCTTCCTTGAGCGGAAGGGCTATGGGCTGCCGGCCTATTTTGAAGTCTCCAATCCCCCAAGGGAATTTTCGGGTTCCAGCATTCCCGCCACCTATATCATTGGAAGGACCGGGAAAATCGCCGTGGACGAGAAGGGCGCCGCCAATTGGAATTCCCGGCAGACCCGGGAACTGTTGGATGCCCTATTGATCGAACCGTACCCCCTCCCTTAAACAGTCTTGGCCTTTTTCATCCCGATGAGCTCCATATATTTATACAAAGGAGCGTAAAACACATTCATCACGAAGTGTGGATGTGATGTAAG
>CALDPL010000077.1 GCA_937911965.1 uncultured Allomuricauda sp.
CTGGGGGGTCTTGGGCTTGTCGTACAGCTCCTGGGCATAGGACAACATGCCGGAGTTTACATTCATGGAAGTCCATTTGCCCTTGAGTTCCATCCCCTTGGAATTCATATAATGTCTTTTCAAATCGTATGGAAATATGCCCGAATGGGATATTTCGTGGTTGTGGATTCGATAGGTGGTCTCTATGGCAAAGAATTCATGGGTATTATAGGGAAACACCATTTCACCCTTGGGATTGATCATGGCAGTGGCATTGCCCTTGTGGATTATGGCGACCCCATCGTTGAAGTGGGTGAACCGGTCCGCATCGATATAGACCACATCCGCAGAGATCTTGCCCCCTTGGATATGGTTTGCATGGCCCGTGGATACTGGGGGTGTATTTTCAGTACTGCCACTCTCTTTTTCGTCCTCCTGTTCTTCCTTTTGGGCATTGTCCTTTTTCTTGAAAAGGTTCCCTATGCTCTTAATGGAAGCCTTAACCTCATCCACGGATTCCTTTAGGGTGGGATCATCTTTTTTATCGGCCACTTGACAGTAGACCTGAATGCCGAACAATAGCAAAAAACATACGAATAGTACACCTGGATTTTTCATGATCAAAGGAATGGTTATGGATATCATCCATAAAAATAACCAGTGGCCAACCCCTTTGAAAGGCAGAATGATTTCTTGAATACAATTAGTTATTATTTGTGGGGAATAAATGATTGTACGCAAGGGGAGAACCCTTTGATGAACACCAATACTATTTGTATGTCACTGGGTATTTTGAATCGGAATTGAATTCTAGATTACTATCGGACTAGATGAAAAACTGAAAAAAGGGTATGGGTACGATCAGGATTTGGAGGTGAAAATGAAGCCCGGAAAATAATTTTCCTTTTTAACTACAGATGGGCATCATCGATTCGATGTTTTTTAATATCGAACTCAAAATTGAAAAGATCTCTTGGGTCAATTTCCAAGGCATTGGCTATTCTTAAAATGGTTTCAATGGTTGGATTTCCCTTTCCGATTTCATATTTGGCGTAGTTGCTTTTGTCAAATTGGGAATGGTGCATAATCTTATTCATGCTGCTAAATTTCTGGGACCTAAGTTCCCTCAAGTTTTTTGCGAATGCTATCATATACAGTCTCAACACTTCTTTGCTTTCCATTGGCTTTTTATTTAGGAATTTTCAAAGTGGTGTTTTAATGAGAAAATAAAGTGGTGATATATTACCATAGTTTATATTTTTTATTTATATTCGCCCTCAATAACACAAATCGCGATACTTCGTATAGACCAATTTGAAGCCATCGCTTGGAGTCCTGACCTGAAAACTGGTAATTTTTGTGCAACGGGACAATAAGGGAATCGGCTCGCAGCAAATCCGCGGGCTCACTTATCGTTGCAGGGCATACCAGTGCCGCAGGTCGATCTGTTGAGTTCCGCGTTCTTTTTTTCAGTGGGACCCACAAATATTTCAAGCAACCGTTTCTTCTGTCCTTCGGGGTCTCGCCAAAGAAGAGAGATTTTATTTATGGGCAACATTTTTTGCGGTTTTCCTTTTGAGGATTCAGATTCGACCGGCTCCCTATTCGGGACCGGCCTTACCGACTTTGACATCCTCTTTGGGAAGAAACCCAAGAACCCCGTTTAAAATCTCAGGCTAAAGTCATGGGATGCACCTTGCACTTATTCACTCGGTCCATCACTACACCTTGTCCCATGGCTGACGAACAGCACCTTAGGGAGACCGTCCCAAGTACGAAAACATAGCCACCAACTTTTTGGAATCCTTTTCCGAGCCCCAAAAGGGCCTGGACGGGATGGCCTATGACCCAATCCCATGGCCCCATTGTGCCATGGAAACAGAAAAAACCCTCCGAAGACTTTGAGCGGTTCCCGGAGGGGGCTGAATTGACATTTGCCAATAAAATCAAACCGATTAAAATTATGAAAAAATCACCGAACAACAGGGGAGGGGCTCCCCTGTTCATGATCATCTTTTTATTGATTTCCACGGGCCTTGTGGAACGGGCGCATGCCAGGGATATAAAGCTTCCCCCACAGGCCACGGTATCGGGGACCGTCTCCGATGCTGATGGCCTTCCCCTGCCAGGTGTCCACATCCAGGTGGAATCCACCAAAGCTGGGACGATTTCCGACCTCGACGGCACTTTCAGTATCCTAGCGGGAGCAGAGGATGTGCTGGTATTCTCCATTGTGGGGTTCAAGAAACTTGAAGTCGCCATAGGGGGAAGGCAACATTTGGAAGTTTCCTTGGAACAGGATGTTACCCAATTGGGAGAAGTTGTGCTCAATGCAGGGTATTATACCGTGAAGGAGAGGGAGAGGACAGGGAACATAAGCAAGGTTACCGCTGTGGAAATAGAACGGCAACCTGTTTCCAATCCTTTAGCTGCCCTACAAGGAAGAATGCCTGGAGTGAACATTACCCAATTCAGTGGGCTACCAGGAGCTCGTTTCACTATTGAAATCAGGGGTAAGAACAGTATTGCAGCTGGAAATGAACCCATGTATATAGTGGATGGTGTTCCTTTTGCAACAGATCCAATAAATTATGATCAAACATCAGGTGTACTTGGTGGTGTGATCAGTCCCCTTAATGGAATCAATCCGGCGGATATTGAAAGTATAGAAGTTCTGAAGGACGCAGATGCCACGGCAATTTACGGGTCCCGAGGGGCCAATGGGGTTGTTCTTATTACAACCAAAAAAGGAGAGCCCGGGAACGCAACACTAAATATCCATATAAGCAGCAGTTTGGGTAGAGTGACCCGATTTATGGAATTGTTGAATACTCAACAATATCTGGAAATGCGAAAGGAAGCTTTTGCCAATGATGGGATATCCGAATATCCAGCCAATGCTTATGATGTGAATGGGACTTGGGACCAAAACCGATATACAGATTGGCAAAAAGAATTGATAGGGGGTACGGCATATAGGAATATGGCACAGGTTACATTGTCAGGTGGGAGTAGAATCACAAATTATCTATTAAGTGGAACTTTTCAAAAGACGAATACAGTTTTTCCCGGTGAGAATGGATATAAGAAAGGGAGCGTATTACTGAAACTAGGTCACAATTCAGAGAATGGAAATTTGAATTTACAGTTTTCGGGTAGTTATGTTTTGGA
>CALDPL010000078.1 GCA_937911965.1 uncultured Allomuricauda sp.
CTTTGCTTTTTGCTTCCCGTTGTTGTTCCAACTTAATGGATTCCTCGTTGTCGGAAGTCAATAGTTCCTCCACAGGGGCTTCTTCCTGAGGTTCTTCCTGCGCTTGGATTTCTTGGGGCTGTTGTACGGGTTCACTGATCACATTGGTGGGTTCGGCCCTCACCCGTTCCATGGGCTGTACATCCCCGGTCCCAAATTCCATGGTTCCAAAATTGATGGAAATCCCCTTCTCAATAGGGGGGTCCATATAGGTGAGTCCGATATAAAAAAGCAATAACAAAAGTACGCTCAACAATAGGGTTGTAAGCGTAAAGGATTTTTGCTTGTGTCTCGTATTCAGAAATGACATCAGTTTGGCCGCACAGCCAAGATAACCTTGTAATTGTTCCTATTGGCTATATCCATCACATTTACCGCCTCTTTGATGGCAATGCTCTCTTCCGCCCTTAGGATGATGGTTGGATTTTCCTGACCTTGTAGTGCCTTTTTTAATTCAATTTCAATATAGTCCCTGTTGATTTGCTCATTGTTTACAAAATACCTCAATCCCTTGTCAATGGTAACCGAAACATTCTGTGTGTTCGTGGACTTGCCTTTTGCCTTGGGCAAGAGCAGATCCAGTGCATTTGGTGCGTTTGCTGTCAGCATAAAGAACACCAACAACAAAAACACAATATCCGTCATCGAAGCCATACTGAACTCCGCACTTACCTTGTTCCGTCCCCTGAGCTTCATTATGATCGATTATAAAGGTTCGTTCAATAGGTCCAAAAACTCGACCGCATTGGCTTCCATTTGATGGACCACCTTATTCGTTCTGTTCACTAAATGGTTATAACCAATATACGCAATAATTCCGACAATCAATCCGGCGACCGTCGTGGTCATGGCCGTGTATATCCCTGCAGCCAGGACACCCATTTCAGCCTGGCCGCCACTATTGGCCATTTCATGGAAGGCCATGATCATTCCGATTACCGTACCCAGGAATCCAATCATCGGTCCCGCGCCCGCCACCGTGGCCAAAACCGTTACATTCTTCTCCAACTTGTACACTTCCAAGGTGCCTGCGGTCTCAATGGCCGTGTTGATGTCTTCCAAGGGCTTTCCGATTCTGGAAATCCCCTTTTCAGTCAATCGTGCCACCGGGGAATCGGTTTGCGCACATAACAATTTGGCGGCCTCCAATTTTCCGTTCATCACGTGGTCACGTATCTGGTTCATGAAATTTCCATCGATCTTGGATGCTGCCTTTATGGCAAACAAGCGTTCAAAATAGATGTACATACCCACAAAAAGCATTGCAAAAAGAAGTATAATAATCACAATGCTTGCCGTTCCGCCACTCACAATAAGATCCATTACGGAAAGGGTCTTTTCTTCTGAAATAGAGGCCAATGCCTCGGCCCCCTCCGCTGCTTCCTGAAAAATAGTCATATAGTATCCCCAATTTAAGTTGCAATTATAACGGAGATTTTTGGCCTAAAGTATGTTTTAGAACAAATATCGTAACATCATATAGCTGATCGAACCTCCCATAAAGCCCAAAAAGGC
>CALDPL010000079.1 GCA_937911965.1 uncultured Allomuricauda sp.
TTTTTCCTCTTGGCGGCCATGACCTTTAGCCTGCATCGGTTTACCAAATGAGGTGCTTTTGTCGTAACTTTGTGCCCGAGTTAAAAAATTTCGGATGATTTATAAGATCAGGATCATACTTGATGCCGAGGAGGACATATTCAGGGATATTGAAATCGAGGATGACAATACCTTGGAGGATTTTCACAATGCCATAACCCAGGCCTTCGGTTTTGGGGGCGCGGAAATGGCTTCCTTTTATACCTGTGACGAGCAGTGGAACCAAGATGAGGAGATCGCCCTGTTCGACCTGAGTGAAAATGGCTCGGAGATCCGCCTGATGAACGAGACCTCCTTGGATGACGTTTTGTCCGAGGAAAGCCCGAAATTGATCTACGTCTATGATTTTTTCAGCATGTGGACCTTTTTTGTGGAATTGGCCGATATCGTTGAAAAGGACGATGGACGGGTCTATCCGAACCTTTTGTTCAGTTTTGGGGAACTGCCCGATTCCCCTCCCGAGAAAAAATTCGAGGCCGAACCGGAGGTCGATATCGACGAGCTGTTGGACAACTACGACGATATGGACTTTGATGAAAACTGGAACTGACCCAAGGTTCCACTGAGGTTCAAAAAATCAATAACCCAATTCATAACTTCCCATTTCCCATAGTACTATGCTGAACCTATATGCCGCACAGATCGAGAGTATTTCCCTTCACAGGGTTGGCAACAAAAGTAGAAACGAGCCCTCCTTTTTCTCCGATGCCCCCTTCTCCCCCAACGATGAGACCGCTGGGCTCTTGAAGGAGTATTTTTTTAAGCCCTTCAGGGAAAAGGAAGAAAATTATTTCTGCTTTTCCAATGAGGTCGATCTGGAATTCAACACGGTCCATGGCCTGGTATGCGAACTTTTTGACAGTCCCTCGAACAGCCATGAAATCTCAAAGAAGATCGCCGCCCACCTCTTTGAACAGTCCAACCATCCCCATATCAAAAACGGGGAGGTCTATGTGGTGCATTTTTCAGATGTGACATCGGACAATAAAAAGGTGGATGCCGTGGGCATATTCAAAAGTGAGCTGAAACACGATTTCCTACAGTTCCAAGAACAGGGAAGCAATTTGGAGATCTTGGTCCAACAGGGGATCAACATCAATAAGTTGGACAAGGGCTGCCTGATCCTCAATGAGGATCGGGAAACGGGCTTCAAGGCACTATCGGTGGACAGCAACCGCTATGATGCCAAGTATTGGTTGGAGGACTTTTTGGGCCTGGCCCCCTTGACCGATGGTACTTATTACACCAAGAACTATCTTAAGTTCTGTCAAAACTTTGCCAAGGACGTGGTCCTTCCGGCCGAGGACAAGCAGCAGGAGGTCCTGTTCATGAACCGGGCCGTCAACCATTTTGCCAAGAACGATGCCTTTGAGGAAACCGCTTTTTTGAACGAGGTCATCGAAAACCCCGAATTGATCCCGGAGTTCAAACACTATAAGGTGGAAAAGGGCCCCAAGTACAGCATTGAGGATGTCTCCAATTTCGATATTGCCAACAAGGCGGTCTCAGAGGCCAGAAGAAAGATAAAAAACGTCATCAACCTGGATACCAACATCCAGATCAAATTGGATTTCATCAATCCGGAATCCGCTGAAAAGTTTGTGGAAAAAGGCTGGGACGAGGAACGGCAGATGTACTATTATCTGGTGTATTTCAACAAGGAACAAAAGGCCTGAGCCTATTTGTTGAACAGCTCGTTCATGCTGACATTTTCATAGTTCCGACGCACAAAATCCAAGGCCAGGGCCAGGATTTCACCCATGCTGCTACTTTTCTTGAACCCCATATCGTTGGTCAGGTCATAGATTTCCATTTTCAATCTATCAATGTTTTCCTGCAAGGAAATGGGGTCGGTTTTCACGGCGGCGAGCAGGCGTTCGATACGGCTCTCGGAACTGATGATCCTCTTGGCCATCATGGATCGTTCCTCGATCTTGTATTGGTCCACGGAGCCCTTTTGCAATTTGTTGCGGACCAGTTCCACCATTTTGAAGTTCTCCTTGAAAAACTGAGGGCGGTATACCTTCAATTTTCCCTCAAAGGACTGCTGGTCAAAATCAATGGCCCTGATCTTATAGACCACATGATCGAAATCGTGTACCGGCACGATGACATAGTTGTAGGAGCGCATATCGCCCAAGAGCCGGATCATGCAACGTTCGTTGAATTTGACAAATTCCTTGGCCAGTTGGGATTTTTCGGATTCGGAGCAATGCGGCAATTGTTCGTCGATGAACACATCCCCGGGAATCCCTGCAATATGCTCCTCGATCAGGGTACCCCCATAGACCAGAAAGTTCAGACTGTAGGGGGAAAGGATGTGTTCCAGTTCCAAACCGTAAATCCTGGAGGCATCGGTCCTCTTGACATAAAAATAGGTGAAGTTGTCGTTCAGGATGTTCCTCACCTTGATCCGAAAGGGCTTGGAATTTCCAAAGGTGCAATAATCCACCGCATCGATGCTGAGGAAATCGTGGATGCGGTCCGTCCCATCGGAATGCAGGACCGAATAGACCTGCTTGAGGCTCAGGTCAATCTCCCTTCGATCAAAGTCCGTATAGAACACACGGACCCATAGGCTGTCCTTGTCATGGGAATCGTATACGATCACCGAGCCCGTAAAGCGGAGCAGATCCTCATAGAATATGGGAATCTCGATTTTCCGATTATACCTGTGCAGGTAGGCATCCAACTTTTTTTGGACCGGAAAAGCGGGTTTTTTCTTGGACATCAACTTTTCTTCGGACATTGGTACGGACAATTTTGTAACAATTTTACTCAATTGTCGTCAAGTTACTGCAAACCCATCAGAAAACGATAGATCCTTGGAAACAATATTGACCGTTGATCGGCTCACCAAAAAATTTGGATATCTCACCGCTGTCAAAGACCTTTCCTTTTCCATTGAAAAAGGCAATGTCTATGGCATTTTGGGTCCCAATGGAAGTGGCAAGTCCACCACCTTGGGGATTATTCTCAACGTGGTCAATCCCAGCGGGGGCAGTTTCAGCTGGTTCGACGGGAACACCACCACCCACCAGGCGCTAAAAAAGGTGGGGGCCATCATTGAACGCCCCAATTTTTATCCCTATATGTCAGCCGAGCAGAACCTGAAACTGGTCTGCAAAATCAAGGAGGTATCCTATGATAAAATCCAGGAGAAACTGGAATTGGTGGGGCTTTGGGATCGAAAGGACAGCAAGTTCAGGACCTTTTCCCTGGGAATGAAACAGCGTTTGGCCATCGCCTCGGCCCTACTCAACGACCCGGAGATTTTGATTCTCGATGAGCCCACCAACGGACTCGATCCCCAAGGGATACACCAGATCCGACAGATCATCAAAAAAATTGCATCCCAGGGTACCACCATACTTTTGGCCTCCCACCTGCTCGATGAAGTGGAAAAGGTGTGCTCCCATGTGGTGATCCTCCGCAAAGGGGAAAAACTGTATTTCGGGCCGGTGGACGGCATGTTGGCCAGCCATGGTTTTTTTGAATTGCGTTGCGGGGATATGGCGCTGCTCCAGGCCACCTTGGAGGGCCATGGCAGTTTTGGGAAGGTGGAAAACTCAGGCGGCACCATTACGGCCTACCTCAAGGAAGAAATGGATGCCGGGAGCCTCAATGGGTTCCTGTACCAAAAGGGATTGGTCCTGTCCCATCTGATCAAAAGAAAGGAAAGTCTGGAAGAACAATTTTTGGCCCTTACCAACAACAATTAACCCATACCGCCAATGCTACGTCTGCTTCAAATAGAATTCATCAAACTCTGGAACAACAGGGCCAGTAAAATATTGACCATTTCCTATTTTGTGCTGTTGACCTCGATCGCACTGATCGCGGCCATTAAATTCGATATAGGGCCCATCCAGTTCCACTTGGCCGAACAGGGCATCTTCAACTTCCCCTATATCTGGCACTTCAACACCTATGTGGCCGCATTGTTCAAGCTCTTTTTGGCCATTGTGATCGTATCGATGATGTCCAATGAATACAGCAACAAGACGATCAAACAAAATTTGATCGACGGCTTGTCCAAGAAGGAGTTCATCCTCTCCAAGGTCCTGACCGTACTGGGGCTTGCATTGATTTCCACAGTTTTTGTCTTTTTGGTCTCCCTGATCTTGGGGCTTGCCTATTCCGATTTCAATGAGATGTCCATCATATTTTCCGATATGGAATACCTTCCGGCCTTCTTTTTTAAGTTGATGGCCTTTTTCTCCTTCTGTCTTTTTCTGGGCATGTTGGTAAAACGTTCCGCCTTTGCCCTGGGCTTTTTGATCCTGTGGGCCATCCTGGAACAGGTCATCTTCGGGCTTTTGGGATGGAAACTCATGAGTTGGGAAATGGCAGCCAGGGTCAAGGATTTCTTTCCCTTGGAATCCATGGCCAATCTAATCAAGGAGCCCTTTACCAGGCTTTCCGCTGTGCAGAACATCGGAAAACAGATCGGGGAGGAGATGAAGTTCGATTACCATGTATACTGGTATGAGTTTCTCATTGTCCTGGCCTGGACCTTTGTCTTTATCTATCTTTCCCATGCCCTTTTGAAAAAACGGGACCTTTAGGGGCCTTGTGGGGCTTAGCTCCAAAAAATGGGTTAAACTTTGGGGTTTTGTTTCCATTTGGTAAAGGCCTTTGTTATTTTTACGGGATGGGATTTCAGATCGTATCAGAATTCGGCCCCACCGGGGACCAACCCCAGGCCATTGCACAATTGGTGGGGGGCATAAAGGACAATGTCGGGTACCAGACCCTTTTGGGGGTCACGGGTTCCGGGAAGACCTTTACCGTGGCCAATGTGGTGGAGGCCGTACAACGGCCCACTTTGGTCCTGGCCCACAACAAGACCTTGGCGGCCCAATTGTATTCCGAGTTCAAACAGTTCTTCCCAAACAATGCCGTGGAGTACTTTGTCTCCTACTACGACTACTACCAGCCCGAGGCTTACATTCCGGCTTCGGGACTCTATATCGAAAAGGACCTCTCAATCAACGAGGATATTGAAAAACTGCGGTTGAGCACCACCTCCTCCCTACTTTCGGGCAGAAGGGACGTGATCGTGGTGGCCTCGGTTTCCTGCCTCTATGGCATTGGGAATCCGGTGGAGTTCAAAAAAAATGTGATATCCATCCAAAGGGATCAGCGCATAGCACGCACAAAATTGCTCAAGCAGCTGGTCCAAAGCCTGTATTCCCGGACCACTGCGGACTTCAAAAATGGGAATTTCAGGGTCAAGGGGGATGTGGTGGATGTGTTTCCGGGCTATGCCGACCATGCGTACCGAATCCATTTCTTCGGGGACGATATCGAGGAAATCGAGGCCTTGGACCCCTTCAACAACAAGGTGATCGAGAGCTATGAATCCCTGAACATCTACCCGGCCAATATGTTTGTCACCTCCCCGGATGTATTGCAGAATGCCATCCGCAACATACAGGACGATTTGGTGAAACAGGTATCCTATTTTAAGGAAATCGGAAGGCATCTCGAGGCCAAACGCCTGGAGGAGCGCACCAATTTCGATCTGGAGATGATCCGGGAGCTGGGGTATTGTTCCGGCATTGAAAATTATTCACGCTACCTCGACGGACGGGAACCGGGGAGCAGGCCTTTCTGCCTGTTGGATTATTTTCCCGATGATTATCTGATGGTGATCGACGAGAGCCATGTGACCATTCCCCAGGTACACGCCATGTACGGGGGGGACCGTTCCAGAAAGGAAAACTTGGTGGAATACGGCTTCCGTCTTCCTGCGGCCATGGACAACCGTCCCCTGAAGTTCGAGGAATTTGAAAACCTTCAGAACCAGGTCATCCATGTAAGTGCCACCCCTGCCGATTATGAACTGGAACTCAGCCAAGGGGTCTATGTGGAACAGCTGATCCGGCCCACCGGGCTTTTGGATCCCCTTATTGAAGTCAGGCCGAGCACCAACCAGATCGACGATCTGGTGGAAGAGATCCGACAAAGGGTGGAATTGGACCAGCGTACCCTGGTGACCACCCTGACCAAGAGAATGGCCGAGGAATTGACCAAATACCTTTCAAGAATCGATGTCAGGTGCCGCTACATCCATTCCGATGTGGATACCCTGGAACGGGTGGAGATCATGCAGGACCTTCGAAAGGGGCTCTTCGATGTTCTGATCGGGGTGAACCTGCTCCGGGAAGGTCTCGATTTGCCCGAAGTTTCCCTGGTCGCCATTTTGGATGCGGACAAGGAAGGCTTCCTCAGAAGTACCCGTTCGCTGACCCAAACCGTGGGGAGGGCGGCGAGGAACCTCGATGGCAGGGCCATTATGTATGCGGACAAAATCACCGAAAGCATGCAGCGGACCATAGACCAGACCGACTACCGCAGGGAGAAGCAGATCGCCTACAACAAAGCGAACAACATCACCCCCAAGGCCCTGAACAAGAATCTTGACAACGCCCTGGCCAAGAACTCCGTGTCCACCTACCACTTCATCAAGGAGGAACATCGGGCCAAGGAACCCGATCTGGATTACCTGACCCAGGAGCAACGGGAGCGTATGATCCGGGACAAACGAAGGGATATGGAAAAGGCGGCCAGGGACCTCAACTTTATTGAAGCCGCCAAATTGCGGGATGAAATAAAGTATCTACAGGCCAATGCCCAATAAAAAGCGGGCCCAAAATACATAGATTCGGGGCCCGCCGACCAACCATTACAAACATCTTCAAACACCTGGTTGGAGCTCGTTATATGCTCTTGCTTAGCCTATGGAGATCAATCGCTTGGGCTTTGGCAAGGCTTCCTGCTTTTTGGGCAGTACCAATTTTAGGATTCCATCCTCATACTTGGCGTCGATCTTGGATCCATCCACCGAATCGGGAAGGGTAAAGGCCCTTTTAAAGGAACTATGTACAAATTCCCTACGGGTGTAATTGTCCTTTTTTTCCTTGGATTCGGTCTTGCTCTCACTCGATATGGTCAATACATCCTTATCGACCTCAACGGTGAAATCTTCCTTTTTCATCCCTGGAACCGCCAGTTCCAGTTCAAAACCTTCCACGTTGTCCTTGATGTTGACCTTCGGAACGGAAAACTGCGGTCTTTGGGAACCGCCCAGCCAATCAGGGCCCATAAAATCGTTTAGGAGGGTCGGAAAAAATAAATTGTTTCTATCCACTATGCTCATGTTGAAATAATTTTGGTTAAACTTTCGATTTACCCTAGAAAGACAAAAGGCATACCAAGCCCAAAACCATGTCGTTATGACAGCTTGTTCAAGAAAAACAATGACATTATGTCGCTAATTATACTGGGCTTTGAAGATGGCTATAAGCACTTCGGGGGGCACCAATTTATCCGGATAGTGATGCATCACTTCCAAGACCTGGGAAATTCCCGCTGGGGGCAGGCCCAATTTAAGGCCCACATTGAAAAGAGCATCCAATTCCTTTTCGTGTTGTTCCCCATCGATGTTCATAAGAAGTATCAGCCGGTGGAACTGCACGATCCGATCGGCCGGGGACTTGAGGACCACCTTGGGCGACCTCTGTCGAAGCAGGCGTTCGAAGCTTTCCTTATCCACTCCCAAGCCTGAGGCCACCTGGAGCAAAAACTTGTATTCGGATAGCTTTAGGGAATGGTCCACCCGTGCAAAGGCGATCATCTGTGAAAGTATACTCAACTTTTCCTCATAGGTATCCATAGTACCGGTTTTGGCCATGTGCTACCATAGATAACTCAAAACCCGGCATTTTAGTGCATTTCAAATTCGCCTTCACCGAGGGCCAAAAGAAAAAGGGCAGAAATCCACAATGGACCCCGCCCCTTTCTTTATAAATCCAAATGGCATCAACCCAAGAGTTCCTTCACCTTGTCGGCTGCCTCTTGGAACTGAACGGCGGAGTGTACCGCCAAGCCGGAATTGTCTATGATCTCCTTGGCAAGTTCGGCATTGGTACCCTGCAATCGAACGATAATGGGCACCTGAATGGCGTCCCCCATGTTCTTATAGGCATCGACCACCCCTTGGGCGACCCGATCACAGCGTACGATGCCCCCAAATATATTGATCAGGATGGCCTTTACATTGGGGTCCTTCAAGATGATGCTGAAAGCCTCTTCCACCCTTTTGGCATCGGCGGTTCCCCCCACATCCAAAAAGTTTGCGGGTTCCCCCCCTGCCATTTTGATAAGGTCCATGGTGGCCATGGCCAGACCTGCACCGTTCACCATACAGCCCACATTGCCGTCGAGATCCACATAGTTAAGGCCCACTTCCCGGGCCTCCACCTCTATGGGGTTCTCCTCACGAAGGTCACGCATTTCTGCATAGGCCTTCCTTCGGTACAGGGCGTTGTCATCGATGGATACCTTGGCATCCACCGCCATGATCTTGTCATCGGAGGTCTTCAAAACCGGGTTGATCTCGAATAGGCTGGCATCACTTTGATCGTAGGCCTTGTAGAGGGCGGAAACAAATTTTACCATCTCTTTGAAGGCAGTGCCGGAGAGTCCGAGATTGAAGGCGATTCGCCTTGCCTGAAAGGGCAATAGCCCCAGGCCCGGATCGATTTCCTCGGTATAGATCAGCTCGGGGGTCTTCTCGGCCACCTCCTCTATATCCATGCCCCCTTCCGTGGAGTACATGATCATATTCTTGTACCAGGTATCTATCATAGGCTGTCCTTTGAGAAGCAAACAATAAAAGGGCGACTATGTTTAAATTTACACTGAACGAAAAGTCCATATCCTATGAAGAAAGAAGTAAAATTAAAGCCCATGCATGCCGACACCGAGGCTCAGGCGGGTGAAATTCCAAATCCGCAAGCGCCGCAGAAGCGTTTGGGCTATGCACTGGTGGGACTGGGAAAGTTAACGCTGGAAGAGTTGGTTCCGGCCTTTGGTGCTTGCAAGCATTCGAAACTGGTTGCCCTT
>CALDPL010000080.1 GCA_937911965.1 uncultured Allomuricauda sp.
ATTTCAACACTATAAACGGAGACTTCAATACAACTATTGGGGATTATTACATTAATGGCTCCAGCATTACGATACCTGACTTCGTCTTCGAAAAATACTATAATGGTTTCTCTGAACTGAATGTTGACTATCAATTCAAAAGCCTAAAAGAAATAGAATCCTTTATCAAGGAACATAAACATTTACCAGGTCTTAAGTCAGCATATGAAATAATGACCACTGGGCAATACCGCATAGGTGAATCTTCCCTCCTTCACCTGGAAAAAATAGAAGAATTGTTCATTCACACCATTGAACAGGAGAAAAAGATTGAAAAACTTCAATCGGAAAACAAAAAAATGGGAAAAGAATTGGAAGCACTGAAGTCAGAAATGCAGGCCATTAAATCCATGCTATTGAACAAAAACCAGGATTAACCCTTGAAACCCCTCCTCCACATATCCCTCCTCTTGTTCACCCAAGTTTCCTTGGCACAATCGGCCATTCAGAACTATGGGAACATGCAGGTACACAATGGGGGAACCAATACTGGTTTGGGACTGCATACAAATTTCATCAACAATGCCCCTTTGGACCTTAATGTGGGCCTGGTGGGTTTCTACGGCAACAGTTCCATTCAATTGAGTGGCTCCCATATCCCCAATCTTTGGAACACGGAATTGAACACCACCAGTGAGGTATTCCTGAACATTCCGTTGAATGTCAAAAACGATGTCTTTTTCTTTGAAGGGGACGTGAACAGCCCGGTCAATGACCAAAGCGTATTTATCACTGTTTTGGATACGGGAATCTTTACCGGGGAAAACGATGCATCGAAGGTCACGGGTTTCGCAGCAGCCAACAACAGAAGCGTATTTACCTTCCCGGTTGGGGACCAACACCAGCTCAGACCCTTGACCATGGAGGCCCAGGGCAATGCCCCCTTGGCCCTGTGCGCTTATTTCTTTGAGGACCCAACTGCCCCTCTGTCCCTTTCACAGAGTTTCGATGTGGACCAGAAGGTCCGAAACATCGGAACGGTCACCAACCGTGAATTCTGGGTCTTTAAAAGCGATGTGCCCACCCGGGTGAACCTCCCTTGGAATACCCGTTCCGCCTTGGGCCTCATCCCCAATGCCACTGCGGAATCCATCATCGTAGTGGGCTGGAGAAAAGCTTCCAACCGCTGGGTGGTCCTGGGCAATACGGCCTATGGGGGGGACCTGGACAATGGTTTTGTCGTCTCGGAGGAATTTGTTCCCAGCGAATATGCCGCAATCACCTTTGGAACCATTCCCCTGCCCACGGACACCTTTGAAGTGAACAATCCCACTTTGGGCAATTACTTCCTAAGCCCCAATGGAGATGGGGTAAATGACTTTCTGATCATCGACCATTTGGAGGAATCTCCCAACAACAAGGTACTTATATTCAATCGCTTTGGGCAAAAGGTCTTTGAACAGACCAACTATACCAACGAATTCCGGGGGGAATCCAATACCGGAAAACTCTATATGAGCCAGGACATTGGCCTGCCCGAAGGGGTATATTACTACCTGGTCGATCTCTATGACTTGGATCTGCACTACACCGGCTTTTTATTTTTGGACCGCTGATTTTCTTTCAAATATAGCTTTTTGGATATCGAAAAGAAGGGACGGACACCTCAGATGCAAGTGTACTTCCAAGAGAAACCAATGGGGTCCAATAAACCTATGCGAAGAATAGATACATTAATCTACGCAAAATATACAAAGAATAAATTACCTAATCTTTGCATAATTTACGGAATTTAATTTTTGGATGCGGAGAATATTGTATATATTTACCGCATATATTGCGCAGAATGTATATCCATCAATTACATAATTGGCCCAATTTCACATGGAATTCAGATGAAATAGTATCGGATTTGGCAGAGGTGCGCTTTAAACAAGGGAAACTATTGGGTTATATGGAACATTTGAGCTTTGACTTGAAATCGGAAGCCGTTTTGCAGACACTGACCCAAGATATCGTTAAATCCAGTGAAATTGAAGGGGAACACCTTGATTTGAAACAGGTACGGTCCTCCATCGCCCGTCGACTTGGACTGGACATTGCCGGCTTGGTACCCTCGGACAGACATGTAGATGGGGTAGTGGAAATGATGCTCGATGCCACTCAACGAAATGATCGACCCTTGGTTGAAGAGCGATTGTTTGGCTGGCATGCCGCTTTGTTTCCAACCGGCCGTAGTGGTATGTATCGTATTGAGGTAGGTGATTGGCGCAAAAATACCAAGGACGACCCCATGCAGGTGGTGTCAGGGGCCATGGACAGGGAAAAAGTACATTTCCAGGCCCCTGATAGTGGGCAATTGCCCATGGAGATGGAGCGTTTTTTAAAGTGGTTCAATGGTGATGTCCGGATAGATCCGCTGATAAAGGCCGCAATTGCCCATCTTTGGTTTGTGACGATCCACCCTTTTGAAGATGGCAAT
>CALDPL010000081.1 GCA_937911965.1 uncultured Allomuricauda sp.
GCCGGGAGTGATTGCGTAGGTGTTTTTGGCCTCAAGGGACAGTCCCCCGGGGGTCCTTCCACAACCGGCCAGAACCGCGGGAACCATCAAGAGGAGGAACAGCCGTTTCAGGGCTTTGCCCCAAAATCCCATCCCTTGGATCTTTTTGTCGGCTTTGGCCAAAATTAGGTCAGTATTCAAATATTCCATTTGTAGTTCGGACCAATGCCGGTCCCTGGCTTCCTTTTAAAAACTAAAGCTTAAATTTAAAGAAGAAAAACGGGAGATTGGTTGAAAAAACCATTTTACGAACCGGTTACAGCTATAGCGGTCTTGATCCACCTGATTTGAAAGATCAATCTAAAAATATAACGATCATGGAAACACTTTGGAAAAAATCGGGTACTGTCATTACCGCCCTTTCACTGGCACTGTTCCTTTCCTGCGGCCCACAACAGGCAGGGGTCCAAATCGAGGCGGGGCAGCCCAATATGCCCATTTTGGCCAAAAAGGATAAAAACCAGGTCCTGCAGATCAAACTTTCGGCCACGGACACCCTGCCCGATCGGCAGGTAAAAAGTTTTGAATTTTCCCTGGAAGGAAGTTCGGACCTGGGGGATATTGCCAAGGCGGAGGTGTATTACAATACCGAGGATGATTTTGAAGGGGCCTCCCTCTTTGGGGAAAGCCCCGATATCGCTTCCACTATCAAGGTTATGGGCAATCAACCGATTCCCTTGGGAGAGCATCATTTTTGGCTGTCCCTCACCCTGGACGGCATTCCGGAACTGACCCATAAGGTTGCTGTGGAATTACGCTCCGTACATTTGTCCAAAGGGGGGGCCGGGATCGAAAACCTGGAATCCGGCCCCCAACGCTTGGGACTGGCCTTAAAACAAATCGGGGAGGACGGTATCCACACCTATAGGATCCCTGGATTGGCCACCACAAGCAAGGGTACCCTGATCGCAGTTTACGACAACCGCTACAACGATCCCGTGGACCTGCAGGAGGACGTGGATGTGGGAATGAGCCGCAGTACGGACGGAGGCCAAACTTGGGAACCCATGAAGGTGATCATGGATATGGGGGAATACGGGGGACTGCCCCAGGATCAAAATGGTATTGGGGACCCTGCGGTATTGGTGGACAAAAACACCAATACCATATGGGTGGCGGCCCTCTGGCTGCACGGCTATCCGGGGGAGCGGGCCTGGAACGCCTCCCAACCCGGGATGTCCCCCGAATTGACCGGGCAGTTGATGTTGGTCAAAAGCGAGGACGACGGCCTGACTTGGTCGGATCCCATCAATATTACCCCTCAGACCAAAAAGGCCGAATGGCAACTTTTCTTCAACGGCCCGGGCAATGGAATAACCATGTCGGACGGTACCCTGGTCTTCGCGGCCCAGTACAAGGACCACGATAGGATTCCCCATTCGACCCTGATCTACAGCAGGGACAGGGGCAGCGACTGGGAAGTGGCGATAGGACCAAAATCCGAGACCACGGAGGCCCAGGTGGTGGAAACTTCGAATGGTGTCCTAATGCTGAACATGCGGGACGATCGCAACCGTCCCGAACGAAAGGATTCCCTCAACGGCCGTTCGGTGGCCACAACCAGGGATCTTGGAAAAACCTGGGAGGAGCACCCCTCTTCGAGAAAGGCCCTGATCGAGCCAAACTGCATGGCCAGCATCATCGCCTATGACCATCCCCAAAAGGGCAGGATCCTGTTCTTTTCGAATCCCGATTCCAGGACCGATCGCAATCGAATCACGATCAAGACCAGTTTCGATCTGGGAGAGACCTGGCCCGAGGAAAATCAAATGGAACTTTACAGGGAGGGGACCTATGGGTATTCCTGTCTAAGTATGATCGATGAAGGGCATTTGGGCATCCTCTATGAAGGGGTCAGGGAGCTCTATTTCCAGAAAATCCCGATTTCCGAATTGATCGATCCCTAGAAATCCCCGGTCAAATATCTATTATCGGGTCCTTGTTTCAAGACCTATTCCATAGCGGCACAGGGTTATCTTGAAATATTCTCACCAAAAGGTCGGAGTCAATGAGTATATTCCAGTATTGACCCATTATTTTGACAATCCTCCATTAATCGATTTCAGACGCAACAAAATCCCATTTTTTACGTCTATACCAAGGGAATCATCGACCCATCAATTGTAATCATCAATCGAAAAATGAACGAACATCCAAATTGGATTCCAGATATTGCAAAGTATATTGGAATCCTGGCCCTTCTTTTTTTTGGCCTATCCCCGGCCCAGGGACAGGAACGCTACACCATCAGTGGGACCATCACGGACAAAAGCAACGGTGAGACCCTATTTGGGGCAACAGTATCTCTGGGAGGTACCACCATTGGTGGGATCACCAACGAATACGGGTTCTATTCCATAAGCGCCCCCCAAGGGACCTACAGGCTCAACATCTCCTATTTGGGCTATTCCACCGAAACCGTTGAAATCGTCCTGGATCGGGATATAAAATGGAACGTGGAGATTTCCGAATCCTCCACGACCTTGGAAGAAGTGGTGGTCACTGCCGAGGAATCCGAGGCCGCGGTCCTCCGAAAACCTGAGATCGGGGTACTCAAAATGAACGCCGGTACGGTCAAACAGGTCCCGGTGGTCCTTGGGGAAGCGGATGTGCTCAAAGCCCTGCAGATGTTGCCGGGGGTCACCGGCAACGGAGAGGGCACCGGGGGATTCCACGTCAGGGGCGGGGCCCAGGACCAAAACTTGGTACTTTTGGATGAGGCCGTCATCTACAACACTTCCCATTTGTTCGGTTTCTTTTCGGTGTTCAACGCGGATGCCATCAAGGATGTCAAATTGTACAAAGGAGGGATTCCCCCGCGTTTTGGGGGCAGGGTCTCCTCGGTGCTGGACGTCAGACAGAAGGATGGCAACAACAAGAACTTTGCACTTACCGGGGGAATAGGGTTGATCTCCAGCCGATTGACCGCGGAAGGCCCCCTCTTTGGGGATCGGGGCTCCTTTTTGGTGGCGGGAAGAAGGTCCTATGTGGATCTGATCCTCAAAGCCGCCGGAGAGGAAAACACGGTGACCTTCTATGATCTGAACCTAAAGACCAATTACAATATCAATGCCAACAACAGATTGTTCCTTTCGGGTTATTTTGGCAGGGATGCCTTTGAGTTGGACAACCTGTTCGGTAGCACCTACGGCAATGCTTCGGGGAATCTGCGATGGAACCATATCTTCAACGATCGTTTGTTTTCCAATCTATCGGCCATCATCAGTCGCTATGATTACGATCTCGATATCGTAATGGAGGAGTTTGAATGGATTTCCTCGATCTCGAACTACAACTTGAAATACGATTTCAAATATTATTTGAACGAGTCCTTTTCACTGGATTTTGGGGCAGGGGCCATCTATCATAAATTTGACCCGGGCCAAATCGAGCCCACCTCGGAATCCTCTTCCATCAATCCCTTGGCGCTCGACCAAAAAAGGGCTCTTGAAAGCGGGGTCTACCTGAATGCGGAACACAAACTGGGCGAAGGTTTGACCGCCCAGTACGGATTGCGGTACAGTTATTTTTCCCGATTTGGAGGGCAGCCCATTACCTTATATGCCAATGATAGGCCCGTGGTGTACAACTCCCAATTGGGAATCTACCGGCGTGGGGAGGCCGTGGGAGAAATCGATTATGACAAAAGCAAAACGATTGCGTCCTATGGGAACCTGGAACCACGGATTTCCCTGGCCTATCTATTAAACGAGGAATCCTCCCTAAAGGCAGGATATTCCAGGACCGCACAATACCTGCATCTGTTGTCCAACACTTCCTC
This sequence comes from uncultured Allomuricauda sp., assembly GCA_937911965.1. GTDB lineage: Bacteria > Bacteroidota > Bacteroidia > Flavobacteriales > Flavobacteriaceae > Flagellimonas. Next base: position 3,821 of record CALDPL010000081.1, read on the forward strand.
GGTCACCCCCTTGGACGTATGGACCCCCAGTGGGCCCTTTATCAAGCCCCAATTGTCCGATCAGTATTCCTTGGGGTATTTTAGGAATTTCATGGACCAGGCCTATTCCCTTGAAACAGAGATTTACTACAAAACCGTGGACAATAGAATCGATTATATCGATGGGTCGGAACTGATCGGCCAGAATACCATAGAGACCGAGATCCTAAATGGGGAAATGCGGGCCTATGGCCTTGAACTCCTGTTGCGGAAGAACCATGGGGACCTGACCGGATGGATCTCCTATACCCTGTCCAAATCGGAACAACGGACCCCGGGGGGAAATGCCGGGGGACCCGGGATCAATTCCGGGGAATGGTACAACAGTTACCACGACAGGACCCATGACCTTTCGGTCACCGGGATGTACCGCTTGAACGATGCCTGGAGCTTTGGAGCGAACCTGGTGTTTCAGACCGGAAGACCGGTGACCTATCCCAATGGGCAATACATCTATGAGGGGCTTTCCATTGCCACTTATGCGGACAGAAATTCGGATCGTTTGCCGGCCTACCACAGAATGGATTTTTCCGTCACCCACAAGCCCAAAGGGAACAAGGACAAACGAGTTCAAGGGGAATGGGTGCTGAGTGTGTACAACCTGTACCACAGAAAGAACGCGGCCTCCATATCCTTTGGGCAGAACATGGAAACCGGGGCCAACGAGGCCACCCGTATCGCCATTTTTGGTATCCTGCCCTCCCTGAGTTATAATTTTAAATTTTAAAGATGGACACCCATTTAAAGACCATACTGTTTACTTCCTTGATCATCCTGTGTTCCGCCTGCCAGGACGTTATCGACCTGCCCGTTCAATCGGGTCCCGAACGTTTGGTGGTGGAAGCTTCCCTGGATTGGGAAAAGGGCACTCCCGGCAACCAACAGACCATCAAATTGAGTACTTCCACCGGGTTTTACGAACCGGCCGATTTAAGGCCCGTCACAGGGGCTGTGGTACGGGTGACCAACGATGCTACCGGAGCCATCTTTGACTTTGTGGACCAAAACAATGGGGAGTACACCACCACGGTCTTTGAACCGGTATTGGATCAGTCCTATAGCCTGGAGATCGTATATGGGGACGAGGTCTACAGTGCCAGGGAAACCATGGTGGGCGTTGCGGATATCGACGGGGTGTACCAAGGTCGGGATGAGGGCTTTGACGATGAATTGTTGGAAGTCCATCTGGAATTCACCGATCCCCCACAACAGGGGAACAACTACCTGTTCAGGTTTTTTAG
>CALDPL010000082.1 GCA_937911965.1 uncultured Allomuricauda sp.
CGAACCGGCCCACCTCTTTGCCTTTAACTTCGACGTCAACCTGATGTATTACCCCGGCCGACATGCCTATATCTTGGTGTCCAAGTTTGACTACCTACGGGTCAACGACGAAGGGGTAATGAACTTTGGCTACCTCCACGCAAGAAGCAACTTCCTGCGGGAAAGAAAATTCAACTACGAAACCTTTGTCCAATATTCCTTCGACAACCCAAGGGGCCTGGATACCCGCTGGATCTTTGGCGGCGGCCTACGCCACGATATTTTTAAAACGAATAAAACCACCTTCCTGATCGGCGTGGGTGGCATGTTTGAACAGGAAAAATGGCGCTACCCCAAAACAGATCGGCTGGGACAGGCCGACCTGTTCAAAAGCTCCAATTACCTCTCCCTTCAGTCCGCCCTTAACGAGTACGTGGACCTTAACCTAATCAGTTATTACCAAACGGGCTATGACACCTCCATTGATAGCTTCCGCAACAGGATTTCGTTCTCCCTAATCCTCAACGCCAACTTGACGGACAGGCTCTCCCTGACCAATTCCTTCGACATGGCCTATGAGGACAAACCCTTGATCCCCATCACCAAGCTGATCTATACATTGAAAACGGGGATTTCCATCAATCTGTAGGATCGGGCCGTTGGTCGGCTGTCAAGGATTATACAAACTTTCGCCTGCTGGATTTGGAATAATTTTATAACTTGCGGCGATGGAAAATTTTGTCGTTTCAGCCAGGAAATATAGGCCTTCCAATTTCAAAAGCGTGGTCGGCCAGCAGCACATCACCACTACTTTAAAGAATGCGATCAAGAACAACCACTTGGCGCAGGCCTTTCTTTTTTGCGGGCCACGTGGGGTGGGCAAAACGACCTGTGCCCGAATCTTGGCCAAAACCATCAACTGCGAAAATTTAACCGCGGATTTCGAAGCCTGTAATGTTTGTGATTCCTGCACGGCTTTCAATACCAATAGTTCTTTCAATGTCTATGAACTGGATGCCGCCTCTAATAACTCGGTGGATGATATCCGGACGCTGGTGGACCAGGTTAGATACGCCCCACAAAAAGGTAAATACAAAATCTACATCATTGATGAAGTGCACATGCTTTCCGTCAGTGCTT
>CALDPL010000083.1 GCA_937911965.1 uncultured Allomuricauda sp.
CGGACTGCGCGGCAGCGGTGAAGCTGGTCGAGCCGAGCGCGGTGGCGAGCGCGGCAGCGAGGATCGTGTGACGCATGTGGTGGATTCCCGATGGTGAGTAGGTAGGGATGCGCGGCCTCGATGGTCGCGGCATGCGACGCGCATGGCAGGCGATGTCGTCGCGGCGTGCAGAGAATGGGGCGGCTTGATGACGCGCAGATGACAGCGGCAGCGCGAGACGCACAGGCGCATCGCGTCATGCAACCGTCATCGCTCCGGCATCCGGCTGTCATCTGGCGGTCGTGAAATGGCGGCCGCAGCGGGACTCCTCCCGCATCGACTCCAGGGACTCCATGCACGCCATCCTCAAGACCTCGATCGCCGCGCTCGGCCTGTCGGCGGCCGTTGCCGCCACGGTCGGTCTGGGCAATATATCCGGGGTGGCAATTGCCATTCATGATGGAGGCCCAGGAGTTGTGTTTTGGATTTGGATGACCGCACTTTTGGGTATGGGCATCAAATTTTATTCCGGCAGTTTGGCCATCATGTATCGGGAGGCCGATTCCCAGGGGAGGATGCAGGGAGGTCCCATGTATTATATTGTCCAGGGGATGGGAACATGGGCCAGACCCTTGGCCGTTTTCTTCAGTATCTGTGGCCTTGTGGGCTTTTTGGGAGTGTTCACTGCCAATCAGTTCACGGAGGCCTTTATGGAGGTGGTCCGGCCTCAGGAAACTTTGCTGATGGCCAGCGAATTCAATTGGAAACTCGGCATCGGCATTGTCCTGGCGATCATTACTTCCTTTGTGATTTTTGGTGGGCTTACCCAGATTGCCAAAGTGGCCTCGGCCATAGTGCCCTTTATGGTGGGGCTCTATCTGTTGGCCATTTTATATGTGATGGCGACCAATGCAGGGGAGATCTTACCCTCCCTGAAGTTGATTTTTGTGGAAGCGTGGAATTTAGAAACCATGGCCACCGGGGGCTTTTGGGGACTGGTGATCATCGGGGTGCGCCGTGCCATGTTCTCCAACGAGGCCGGTTTGGGAAGTGCCCCAATGTACCACGGACAGTCCAAGAACGATGAACCCACCAAGGAAGGATTGGTAGCTATGTTGGGCCCCTTTATCGATACCATCATGGTCTGTAGCTTCACGGCGGTAATCATAATTCTCAGCGGGGCCTACCTGGAAGAGGGCAGTGGGATCATCATGACCTTGAATGCCTTCGAGAATACCCTTGATGGCTACGGGGGCATCCTTTTGATGGTCATTGTGTCCGCCTTTGCCCTGTCCACGCTTTTCACTTATTCCTATTACGGGGTAAAAAGCCTTGGATTTTTGACCAATCCCAAGATCGGCAAATGGTACAATGTGTTTTTTGTGCTGATGATCGTCCTTGCCACGGTGGCCTCCCTGGAGTTGGTCAAGAACCTTATCGACCTCTCCTATGCCCTGATGGTGATCCCAAACATGATCGCCGTTCTCTATCTTGCACCCAAGGTCAATGCGGCATCCAAAACGTATTTTCAGAAATTGAAAAAAAATAAAAATGGAGCATAAGGCAGGCTTTGTGAACATTATCGGGAATCCCAATGTGGGCAAATCCACCTTGATGAACGCCTTTGTCGGGGAAAAGCTCTCCATCATCACTTCCAAGGCGCAGACCACCAGACACCGTATTCTGGGGATCGTCAACGGGGAGGATTTCCAGTTGATCCTCTCCGATACCCCGGGGATCATAAAACCGGCCTATCAACTGCAGACTTCCATGATGGATTTTGTGAAATCCGCCTTTGAGGATGCCGATGTGTTGCTCTATATGGTGGAAATCGGGGAAAGGGCCCTTAAGGATGAGTCCTTTTTCAACAAGATCAAGAACAGTAAGATTCCGGTCCTTTTGTTGTTGAACAAAATCGACACCTCCGATCAAGGGAACTTGGAAGAGCAGGTCCAGTACTGGAAGGAACAACTGCCCGAGGCGGAAATCCATCCGATCTCGGCCCTTGAGAACTTCAATGTAAAGGAAGTTTTCGAACGCATCCTGGAACTGTTGCCCGAATCCCCGCCCTATTATCCCAAAGACCAATTGACGGACAGGCCCGAACGGTTTTTTGTCAACGAGACCATTCGGGAAAAGATCCTGCTCCATTACAAAAAGGAAATCCCCTATTCGGTGGAAGTGGAAACCGAGGAATTCCTGGAAGACGAGAAAATTATCAGGATACGGTCCGTGATCATGGTCGAACGGGACACCCAGAAAGGGATCATCATCGGCCATAAGGGGGCCGCCCTGAAAAGAGTGGGGGTGGAAGCCAGAAAGGACCTGGAGAAGTTCTTTGACAAACAGGTCCATATCGAACTCTACGTGAAAGTGAACAAGAACTGGAGGAGCAGTGGCCAACAGCTCAAACGTTTTGGCTACAACGGTTAAAAGTGTCCTTTTCCAACTTGCAGCCATCGGTCCCGGGGACCTAACCGTTTGGAAATGATCTGTGGGAAGGGAGGATTAACTTATAAAAAAGTATTTTTGCCAAAATTTTGAATGGATGGGAGCTATTGTAGCCATTGTGGGAAGGCCCAATGTGGGAAAATCCACATTGTTCAACCGACTCATAGAGCGTAGGGAGGCCATAGTCGATGCCGTCAGTGGGGTCACCCGTGATCGGCACTATGGAAAGAGCGATTGGAACGGGAAGGAATTTTCGGTGATCGATACGGGGGGCTATGTCTTGGGCAGCGATGATGTCTTTGAGAAGGAAATAGACAAACAGGTGGAACTTGCCATAGGGGAGGCCGATGCCATTATTTTTATGGTGGACGTGGAATCCGGGGTGACCGGGATGGACGAGGACGTGGCCAAACTGCTCCGCAAGGTCAACAAACCGGTCTTTTTGGCCGTGAACAAGGTGGACAATGCCCAAAGGCATGCCGATGCCGTGGAATTCTATGCCCTGGGGCTGGGGGAATATTATGCACTTTCCAGTATCAACGGCAGTGGTACCGGGGAATTGTTGGATGCCTTGGTGGAGGTGCTTCCCGAAGGGGTCGAAGAATTGGATGATGTGCCCCGGTTTGCCGTGGTGGGGCGACCCAATGCCGGGAAATCCTCCTTTATCAATGCCCTGATGGGGGAGGACCGCTATATCGTCACCGATATTGCGGGGACCACCCGGGACAGCATCGACACTCGATACAATCAGTTTGGATTTGAATTCAACCTGGTGGACACGGCGGGAATCCGCCGAAAGGCCAAGGTGAAGGAGGACCTGGAGTTCTATTCGGTGATGCGTTCGGTCCGGGCCATTGAGCATTGTGATGTCTGTATTTTGATGTTGGATGCCACCCGGGGGTTCGATGGACAGGTACAGAACATTTTTTGGTTGGCCCACCGTAACAACAAGGGCATCGTGATCCTGGTCAACAAATGGGACTTGGTGGAAAAACAGACCAATTCGGTGAAGGAGTACACCGCCAAGATCAAGGAGGCGATCGCCCCCTTTGAGGATGTTCCCATCCTTTTTGTTTCTGTGATGACCAAACAGAGGATCTACAAGGCCATTGAAACTGCTGTGGAGGTCTATAAGAACCGCTCCAAGAAGATTGTGACCAGGACCCTGAACGATGTGATGCTTCCCATTATCGAAAATTATCCGCCCCCGGCCTATAAGGGCAAGTTCGTCAAGATCAAATTCTGTACCCAATTGCCGACCCCCTATCCGCAGTTTGCATTTTTCTGCAACCTGCCCCAGTATGTCAGGGATCCCTATAAGCGTTTTTTGGAGAACAAGCTGAGGGAAAACTTTGAGTTTACCGGGGCGCCCATCAGCATTTTTATACGCAAGAAATAACTCGGTCAGTTTTGGGTGGCCATTCTCACCTGTAGGTTTTGTTGGATCCGGTTCCCCCGGTCGTCCACTGCGGTCAACAGATATTCCCCGGGTTCAATGTCCAAAATCAATTCGTGGAACTGTTCCGTTTTTCCCTTATAGCTGTCGTCCAAGTACCAATATACCGTGGCATCCGCCTGTAGGTGGGCCAATTGCATGAGGATGTCCCTGGAAGGGGCGTCCGGTGCCCTGGGGATCAGTATGGCCTCCCCGGCTTTCGGGTATATAAACTCCATCGTTTGGTGCTCTTGGGAGGAACAGCCTTCCCCAAAGGGGGGCATGGGCCTGTAATTGGGATGGGAAAGGGCATAGAAGTACTCTTGGGTCGGAGGCAGTACAAACCAATTTTTGGCCCGCATCTCCTCCAAGGGGTGGCAGCCGGCGTTTACCCTAAAGCTTCCCGTACGATCCAAAAAGAGCTGTTGGTGGTAGGGACAGGGACCGCTTCGGGTTCCCTTGCTCGGGACATATTCTTTTTTTTGGTCGTCACAATAGAGGGAGGCCCTGAACCCGCTTTGTGCACAGACATCGACTTCCACCAGATCATCAAAGGGCTCTTGGAACCATCCGCTGTCCGGAATTGCGTCCAGAACGTCGAACAACAAGGGGGCGGCCGCCTCGATGCCGGTGAGGCCCGGCCTGCCTTCCCCATCGGCATTTCCCGCCCATACCCCTATGGTATATTTTGGGGTGGTCCCCACGGCCCAGGCGTCCTTAAAACCAAAACTGGTGCCGGTTTTCCAGGCGATGGGTTTTGAGGAATCGAAAAAGTGCCAATTTTCATCCCCTTCGGGCCTGTTCACCCGGTAAAGGGCCTGAAAGGTACTGTACAGGGCCCCGGCCCCGATCAAAGGGGCATCGAATTGCTCCTCCCCAAATTCCTTCTTCCCTTCCTTGAGATAACTGGGATCCGAATATTCATTGTTCCGGTAGGTACTCGAAGCGGATACAAAATGGTTGAGGGTGGAGGCCATTCCCGCATAGCTGGAAGTGACTTCCCAAAGGGAACTCTCCGCTCCCCCCAGGATCAGGGAAAGCCCGTAATGGGAGGCGGGCCTGTCCACGGAGGAAAGGTTCATTTTTCTCAGCCTATTGTGAAACTTTTGGAGCCCGTACCCACGCAGCAATCGAACGGCCGGAACATTCAGGGAGCGGGAAAGGGCCAAGCTCACGGGGACGGCACCGCGGTGCTTTCGGTCAAAGTTCTGGGGGTGGTACCCGTTGATCACGGTGGGTACATCGGCCACAAGGCTATTGGGCAAGACCAGCCCCTCATCCAAAAGCGAGGCAAAGAGCATGGGTTTGAGGATGCTTCCGGTGCTCCTGTTTTTGGTGATGATGTCCACGTCCTTGGCATGGGATTTTCCGGTCGGGGAATTGCCCACATAGCCCAAAACCTTTCTGCTTTCGACCTCCAGGACCAGAATGGCCAGGTTGTGGATCTCGTTTTGTCTCAATTGACGGTGGTGCCTATCGGCCAATAGGTTGAGGCGTTGCTGGAGGCTGAAATCGATGGAACTCGTGATGCGCTCCCCGGGATGTTCCAGGGCAATGCGCTCGGTGAGATGGGGGGCCAGGTCGGGAAGGGGCAAGGGCTTTTGTGGCAAGGGTTCCGCCAGGGCAAGCCGGTAGGTGGTCCCATCGATGATTTCCCGATCTCTTAACTTTCCCAAGAGGCGGTTTCTTTTTTCCAGGAGCAATTGTTCGTTCTTTCCCGGAAAGATCAGGGAGGGGGCATTGGGCAATACGGCCAGGGATGCTGCCTGCCCCCAACTGAGTTGATGGGGCGGGACGCCAAAATAGCGCCAGGCTGCCGCCGAGAGGCCCACCACGTTGCCGCCATACGGGGTATGGGAGGCATGGAGCCTGAGGAGTTCTTCCTTGGAGTGGCGCAGCTCCAGGCGGGTGGCCATAAAGATCTCGATGCATTTTTCCCAATAGGTCCTGGGCTTGCCCTTCCGACTGAGGCGGATGATCTGTTGGGTGATCGTGCTGCCGCCCCTACGGCTTTCCCGGCTGAGGTTATGGCCGATGGCCTTGAGGATGGAAATGGGATTGAAGCCCGGATGGTAGGGAAAATATTCATCCTCGAACATCAATATGCTTTGCCTGAACCTCTGGGGCACCGAATCCATTTCCGGGAACCTCCATTGCCCGTCATCCGCGATCCGGGCCCCAATCAAGGTTCCATTGGAGCTGAGGACCACGGTGGAGGTCGGGCTGTCGAACAATTGCCCCGGCAGGCAGAACAGCCATAAGGGCAAGATGGCGGCCAATACCCCCAATTTGACCTTATGGCGTCCCACAACCCGTTTTATCTTCGACGCATCAGTCTTCATCCACACCCCATCGAGCCATCACCGTACCACTTTGACCCATTGGCCCTTGCCCCTGGCCTGATAGTTGTTGTCGTACATGGCCTCCACCTGGGATCCGGGCAGGTAATATTCCCCGAGGTAGGAGGCATTCAGTTTTATGGCAAAGCTTTTGGATTGCCTGCCTCCCAATGATACTCAAAGAATTCAAACCATCCAGGATTGGAAAAAGCAATATTTTTATGTTCAGAAAAAAGTTTTTTTCCATTCCCTACATCAGGGTTGATTGATACTGTAAAAGAGCGATTCTTTAAAAGAA
>CALDPL010000084.1 GCA_937911965.1 uncultured Allomuricauda sp.
GGAGCTGGTGGACAGCTTCATCACCCCGATGGAACGCGAGGACATCGAGGCCGGGCTCGAGGGCGACGCCTACGAGGACGCCTACATCGATGCGATGGTGGCCGGCCACCAGGACGCGCTGTCCCTGCTCGACAACGGGAGTTGATGCAGCTTTGGGTGCTTCCGCTTTGGCAGGAGCTTCTTCGGCAGCGGCCTCTTCAACTTCGGCAGGGGCTTCGGCGGCCTCTACCTCGGCAGGGGCATCCTGGCCGGCGGGCTCTTCCGCGGCCACCTCAGCGGCAGCTTCCTCGGCAACTTCCTCCTCTACGGGAGCGGCGGCGGCGATCCTTTTCTCATTGGCTTCCTTCTCGGCCTGTAGGGCCTTGCTCTTGGCCTCGGCATCCGCCTTGCTCAATCCATCCTTTTTGGCTTGGATCTTGTTTTGCTTTTCTTCCAACCAGGCATTGAACCTTTCTTCCACTTGCTCCTCGGTAAGGGCCCCTTTGCGAAGTCCGCCCAATAGGTGGTGCTTCAACATAACTCCCTTATAGGATAGGATGGCACGGGCCGTATCCGAGGGCTGTGCCCCGTTCTGCAACCATTTGACGGAACTGTCCACATTGAGGTCGATGGTGGCAGGATTGGTATTGGGGTTATAGACTCCCAATTTTTCCAAAAATTTACCATCTCGCTTTGATCTGGAATCCGCGGCTACCACCCAATAGAATGGTTTGCCTTTTTTACCGTGTCTCTGAAGTCTGATCCTTACTGGCATATCACATTAATTTGTAGGGTGCCCGACCCTGATTATTAATTCTTTATCGGTCGCTTGTCCTTTAAGCGGGTGCAAATATACTCCAAATCCATCAATACGCAATAGGCGTCCCCTTTTTTGTTTGTTAGTAAATCCTAAAAACTCCATTTTTCCAAATCCCCCTGCTTCCTTACCTTTATCCATTACTTTCACAAGCCACAGTTTTAGCCTATGTATCTGATTTTTGACACGGAAACCACCGGTCTTCCCAAGCGATGGGACGCTCCCTTGACCGATACGGACAATTGGCCGAGATGCATACAGATCGCCTGGCAATTGCACGATGAACTGGGAGCCCTGGTGGAGCAAAGGCACTTTTTGGTACGGCCCGATGGCTTCAACATTCCCTATGAGGCCGAACAGGTCCACGGCATCTCCACCGCATTGGCCCAACAGCAGGGCAGCCCCCTGGAGGAAGTGCTCCAGGCCTTCAACAGTGCCCTGGAACGGACCAAGTTCGTTGTGGGACAGAACGTGGACTTTGACATCAACATCATGGGATGTGAGTTCCACAGGGCAGGGATGGAAACCCCTTTGACAAGCCTGGAGGTCCTCGACACCTGTAGCGAACGGACCGCGGAACTCTGTAAACTTCCCGGCGGACGTGGGGGCAAGTTCAAGCTGCCCACCCTGACCGAACTGCACCAACAACTTTTCAACCGGCCCTTTGCCGAGGCGCACAATGCCACGGCGGACGTGGAGGCCACCACCCGCTGTTTCCTCGAACTGATCCGCACCCGGCATTTCACTTCCCGGGAATTGGAAGTGGACCCGGAGTATTTCCAACGATTTGACCAGGCCCATCCCACTGCCGTACAGCCCATGGGCATCAAACACATCAACCTCAAGGCGGCCTCCAAGAAAATCGCGGATGCCCTATGGGCCGAGGACACCGGTGAAATATCCCAAAAGGAAATCCGGGAAAACCTGGAGAGCCTGGAAGATGCCCCTTTTGCACACCTGCACAACCACTCCCAGTTCTCCGTTTTGCAGTCCACCATTGACATCGAGGACCTGGTCGGGGTAACGGCACGGCACAACATGCCCGCCGTGGCCCTGACCGACCATGCCAATATGATGGGCGCTTTCCACTTTGTAAAGGAGACCCTGGCCCACAACAAGGGGGTCAAGGCCAGAAATGCAGCGCTTTTGGAAGAGGGGAAAGAGGCGATCGAAAAGGAGATCGTCCCCATAGTGGGCTGTGAATTCCACGTCTGTGAGGACCATACCAATAAGAATGTAAAGGACAACGGATACCAGATCGTGCTCTTGGCGAAAAATAAAAGGGGATACCACAATCTGGCCAAAATGTCCTCCATCGCCTATACCAATGGCTTTTATTACGTGCCCCGGATCGACAAAAAAATTGTGGAACAATACAAGGGGGACATCATCGCCCTGACCGGGAACCTCTATGGGGAAGTCCCAAACAAAATCCTGAATGTGGGGGAAAAACAGGCCGAAGAGGCCCTGCTTTGGTGGAAGGGACAATTCGGCGATGACCTCTATGTGGAGGTCATGCGCCACGGACAGGAGGACGAGGACCGGGTCAACCAGGCCCTGATCCGATTGGCCCGGGAGCACCAATTGAAATTGGTCGCCACCAACAACACCTATTACAGTGAACAAAAGGATGCCGAGGCCCACGACATCCTGCTCTGTGTCAAGGATGGGGAAAAACGGTCCACCCCCATCGGCCGGGGACGTGGTTACCGCTACGGGCTGCCCAACCAGGAATACTATTACAAGTCCGCCGACCAGATGAAGGAACTCTTCAAGGACCTTCCCGAGGCCATCCTCAGCATTGGGGAGATCATTTCCAAGGTGGAGCCCTACGACCTGGCCAGTGACATCCTGCTACCCAAATTCGACATCCCGGAATCCTTTAAGGTCGCGGAGGATGAATTGGACGGCGGAAAAAGGGGTGAAAACGCCTATTTGAAACACATCACCTACCAAGGGGCCGAAAGGCGCTATGGGGAACTCACCCCTGAAATACGGGAGCGTATGGATTTTGAGTTGGAGACCATCAAGAATTCCGGCTATCCCGGCTATTTCCTGATCGTCGAGGACTTTATCCGGGAGGCCAGGAACATGGATGTGTCCGTGGGACCGGGTAGGGGATCCGCGGCCGGTTCCGTCGTGGCCTATTGTTTGGGCATCACCAATATCGATCCCTTAAAATACGATCTGCTGTTCGAGCGTTTCCTCAATCCGGATCGGGTGTCCATGCCCGATATCGACATCGACTTCGACGATGAGGGCCGTGGCAGGGTCATGGAATACGTGATCGATAAATACGGTTCCAACCAGGTCGCCCAGATCATCACCTACGGCACCATGGCGGCCAAATCCTCCATCAGGGACACCGCAAGGGTCCTGGACCTGCCCCTGGGCGATGCCGACCGCATTGCCAAGCTCATCCCCAACATGTCCAAACTGAACAAAATTTTCGGCCTGGACCAAAAAGAACTCAAGGACAAGTTCCGCAGTGATGAACTGGAAAAGGTGAACGAGCTGCTGAACATCTCCGAAGGGGAGGACCTGGAGGGACAGACCCTCAAACTGGCCCGGGTCTTGGAGGGATCCCTTAGAAATACGGGAATCCATGCCTGTGGAGTCATCATCACCCCCAGTGACATCACCAATTTTGTGCCGGTGGCCACCGCCAAGGATTCCGACCTCTATGTGACCCAGTTCGACAACTCCGTGGTGGAAAGTGCCGGACTGTTGAAAATGGACTTCCTGGGCCTGAAGACCCTGACCCTGATCAAGGACACCGTCAAGATCGTCAAGGCCAGGACCGGGGAGGAACTGCACCCGGATGATTTCCCATTGGACGACGAAAAGACCTATGAGCTCTTTCAAAGGGGGGATACCGTCGGGATCTTCCAATACGAATCCCCCGGGATGCAGAAGCACATGAAAAACCTGAAACCCACGGTTTTTGACGACCTCATCGCCATGAATGCCCTTTACCGCCCGGGGCCCATGGAATATATCCCCAGCTTTATCGCCAGAAAGCACGGGGAGGAAGAAATAACCTACGACCTTCCGGAAATGGAGGAATACCTCAAGGAAACCTACGGGATCACCGTCTATCAGGAGCAGGTGATGCTGCTCTCCCAAAAGTTGGCCGGGTTTTCCAAAGGCGATGCCGACGTGCTGCGAAAGGCCATGGGGAAAAAGATATTTGCCCTGTTGGAAAAACTCAAGCCGCAGTTCCTCGACGGCGGTGAAAAAAACGGACACCCCAGGGAGGTTTTGGAAAAGATCTGGAAGGACTGGGAAGCCTTTGCCTCCTACGCCTTCAACAAGTCGCACTCCTTCGGCTACGGCTACATCGCCTACCAGACCGCCTACCTGAAGGCGCACTACCCGACCGAGTACATGGCCGCCGTGCTCACGTCCGAGATG
>CALDPL010000085.1 GCA_937911965.1 uncultured Allomuricauda sp.
AAGAATGACAGGGCCTTGGATTTAAAGGTCCCGACCAAACTGTCCCGGCCACATCCATTGATAAAGAAAACCGAAACGGCTCTTGTGAAGAAATTGGACAAGGAATATGGTTCGAGGTTCAGTTCAAATGACCCAAAATTCGAGTTTATCCCTATCAGTACTGATAATAAACAGCGGGCTAGGGCCCTAAGAATTATGAACACTTTGGTTCGTGCCATCGAAAAGTTGGGACATAAGATAAGTTTTGAATATGGACGATGCCATGTGGAAATGTTTGGCCAGAAAACAGAGATAAACCTTCGTCAAAAGTATAACAGGGTTAGAGAAAAAGGGGATGATGGATTTAGTCGGGAATCCTGGATAAAAACGGAAAGACTAGAGTTTCAGGCAGGGCCTTCCTTTGATCAGAAAAGATGGATAGATACAAAAACCAGGGACCTTGAAGATTATCTGCCTGAAATCATCGCTTGGATAGAAAAGGATTGTAAGTACTGGCATGACCTCAGGGCCCAACAAGCAGAAGAAAGGAAGGAAAAGGAACGGGAATTGGAAATTGAGCGAAAGAGACTAGCTGTTATTGAGTCTGAAAAGAAAAAATTGGAGGAGCTTATTGAGAATGCACAAAACTGGAAAAAAGCACAAACCATACGTGAGTATATAGGTGAAATGGAACACCAAGTAAAGAATATGGATTCAATGCTTGGGGAAGATTCCAAGGCCTATATCGAGTGGGCCAAACGAAAGGCCAATGGTTTAGATCCCTTAAATGGGTTCGAAGACCCCTTTCTCGGTAAGGTAAAGTAAACATAACTAATTGAAGTAGTATCAACTGTATCCTTGCACATTGGTTTTAAGGAACATTCGATAATTATTGGTAATTTACTGGAGTTGCTACATTTACTGGGACACTGAGTTAAGGCCGATAATCGATAAATCCTTAACTTGAAACCACGATGAAAGAAAACAGAAAGATTTACAGTAAGGAGTTCAAACAGAAAGCGGTTGAGCTCAGCAACGTACGGGGCAACGTCAGTGAAATCGCCAGGGAACTGGGGATCAACCCCGACCTGCTCTATCGCTGGAGAAGGGAACAGGGCCGTAATCCCACCCTTGCCTTCAGCGGCAACGGCAACAAACAGCTCACATCGGAAGAGAAGGAACTGCAAAGGTTGCGGGTGGAGCTGGCGGATGTGAAGATGGAACGCGACATATTAAAAAAGGCGGTTGGCATCTTCTCCGCGAGCGACAGGAAATATACAGGTTCATGAAGGACCATCGCAGGGAATTTCCTGTCGGGAAGATGTGCAGAGTCTTCAAGGTGAGCAAAAGCGGGTTTTACAGGAGCCTGGGGGGGCCGCCCTCCAATCGGGACAACGAGAACCGGTTGCTGCTTTCCCAGATCCAACGGATACACCGGCAGAGCGGGGCCACTTACGGGAGCCCCCGGATGGCCAAGGAGCTCCAGGCCCAGGGTTTCAAGGTGTCCAGGCCCCGGGTGGCCCGGCTGATGAGGCAAAAGGGCATACGGGCCGTGCATGCCAAGAAGTTCGTGGTCACCACGGATTCCAAACATAAATATCCGGTGGCGGAAAACCTATTGGACAGGAACTTTTCGGCCGGGGCCAAGGCCCGCGCCTGGGTATCGGACATCACCTATATAAGGACCGGGGCGGGATGGGTCTACCTTACGACGGTCATCGATCTTTTCGACCGCAAGGCCATAGGCTGGTCGCTCAGCAGTGATATGGGCGCCTCCAGCACCAGCATGCCCGCTTTCAGGATGGCCGTCAAGAACAGGCCGCCCTCTGACAGTCTGATATTCCATTCGGACAGGGGCGTACAATATGCCTGCAATGCATTTGTGAACCTGTTGAAGAGCTATGGTGGGGTCCGCCAGAGCATGAGCAGGAAAGGGAACTGTTGGGACAATGCCGTGGCGGAAAGCTTCTTCAAGACCCTAAAGGTGGAGCTCATCTACAGGAAGAAATATGCAAGGAAGCAACAGGCCGCCCTGGATGTGTTCCAATGGATAGAGACATGGTACAACAGGAACAGGAGACATTCGGTCCTGGGCAACCTGACGATATGTGAATTTGAAAAATTGAACCAAATCAAAAATGTGGCTTAACTTTTTGTCCCGATTTTTGTTGCAAGTCCAAACCAATCAGTGATTTTTTCAATTGGGTTCAAACTTGAAGATATAAGCTTGAACTAAAATTAATCAAAAGAAAATAAAATTGTTGTACCTATGTTGTACCTTTTGAAAAAGAAAAAGCCTCTCAATCGCTTGAAAGGCTTATATTTGCTAGCGGTCTGGACGGGACTCGAACCCGCGACCCCCTGCGTGACAGGCAGGTATTCTA
>CALDPL010000086.1 GCA_937911965.1 uncultured Allomuricauda sp.
ACTGTGATCTACGGCGACCGGCGACAAATCCGACCCGCGTTTTCCGACCGGCTTCTACCGGAGAAATTTTCGCGGCGGTAAAATCTCTGCAATTTTCGGATGGCAAAATCCGGCTTCGCCCTGAATTTGTCCGACTCTTACCGCCGCTCTCCCGCGCTGAGCCGCCCCGCCATGCGGCGCCGGCGCCCTCAGCCCCAGGGTTGGATGCGGATGTCGCCCGGCGCGGTCACGCTGTCGAGGCGCAGCGACCGGTACGGCGAGACGATGAACGCGTCGTCACCCGCATCGACTGTCAGCCCCCCGTTGCCATCGACATCACCGACATCGACACCGACGACGAGCGTGCGGCCGATGATGATCGCGGTGATGTGGCCTTCGAACTCGCCGGTCGCCTCGTTGAACGTACCGCCTTCGAACGTGATGTCGCCCGGCTGCGCGGCCAGCAGCGCCGCGATCTGCTCGTCGGTCAGGGTCGGATAGGCCTCCGGGTCGGCATCGTCACCGGGCAGTTCGATGCCCTGGGCGGCCAGGATGTCATACCTGAGTTTGATGAGAATAAGTATTTAATGGGTCAGGCCAAGGCGTTAAGGGCACACTCTTATTTTTATCTGACCCAATACTTCGCAAATTCTTATGATCCAGCAGCTGAAATTTTACCGCTTTATGATGATTCCGCTGATCTTAACGGCCCAAAGGTTGCAACTTCTGAGATTTATGCCCTGATGGAGAAGGATCTCACAGATGCTATTTCTCTTTTGGATGGTTTTGCAAGGGACTCGAAAAGTAAAGTGGATAAAACTGTGGCCCAAGGAATATTGGCCTATGTATTGGCATCCAGGGGCGATCGACACCAAGACGTTATGGACTTGGCAGAAGCCGTCATCAATAGCGGTTACACCTTGATGGACGCCGATGAACTAACAGGTGGCTTCAACAATCTGGCAAGTAACAGTTGGATTTGGGGAGTTGACTTGACCATAGATAATGGGCTCAGTTTGGCTTCATGGTGGGGCCAAGTGGATCTGTTCTCCTATAGCTACGCATGGGCCGGTGATGCCAAGGGCATTGATGAAGACCTGTACAATGCTATTCCTGGTGACGATGTTAGGAAGGGACAATTTCAGGCTCCAACGGGTGAATATGAGGATTTTATGCCACTTTATAAGTTCTATGACCCTAGTCGGGTTATTGGAGGAACAAGTTCTGTGACAACCAATGATTATGTTTATCTGCGAGTGGAGGAAATGTATCTTTTGTATGCCGAGGCTGCAGCAAAATCAGGAAATCCAGGTCCTGCACAGACAAGAATGAAAGAATTGCTTGCTGAGAGATTGCCCAGTACTGCATACATTGATGGACTTAGTGGACAGGCTCTTTTGGACGAGATTTATCTTCAAACCAGAATCGAACTATGGGGTGAAGGAAAGAGCTATCTTTCCCTAAAAAGAAACCACGGAACTGCCCTCCGTGGACCCAACCATCTTTCTTTTGTGGGTGTACCCATCAGTTATGATGATGAAAGGTTGACCTTTGAAATTCCGATTTTAGAAATTCAGAACAACCCTTTCATTACAACGCAGAACTAAGATTAACTGTACATACATTTAACTTTTTCAATGGAGCCCTGCCTTTGGCGGGGCTTCTTATTTTGGTCTTTTAAAATATTCACATTTCTTTAGAGCCAAATCTTTTACCTTTGGCAGACCAATATAATGGAATGAGATTATTGATTTATGCCTTCTTTCTTTTCCTTGGCCAGCACCTCTTTGCCCAACAGGACTCCATCCCCCCAAAAAAGGAGGTGGATTCCACGGGGATCAAAGCAATGGATTCCCTAGGTCAACAACGACAGGATACCACCAATCTCGAAAAAGCTATTGCAAAATTATTGAAACCGGGAGAAGGAGGCCGGACATCGATTCAGGATTCCATCTTCATAACGGATTATAAAATCATCTCCTATGGGCGGGATACCACCAATTTGGATACCACCCTGACCATCCAGAAGGAATACAAATACAATTATCTCAGGATGGATGATTTTGAACTGATGCCCTTTGCCAATATGGGGCAACAGTACAATGAACTGGGCAAGGATTTTTCCTCCACCACCTATTTTCCGGAAATTGGCGCGGCAGCAAAACACAGGGGTTATTTTGAAAAGGAGGATATCAATTACTACAATGTGCCCACCCCGATGACCGAACTGATGTTCAAGACCACCATGGAACAGGGACAGTTTCTCGATGCGATGCTTACCTTCAATCTTTCCAAACGTTTCAATGCCTCCCTCGCCTATACCGGTTTTCGGTCCCTTGGCAAGTATAGGTACGAGCAGGCCAGGGATGAGAAATTCAGGGTGACCTTCAACTATGTGACCCAAAATGGCAGGTATTCCCTTCGAGGCCACATAGCGGCCCAGGAACTGGAAGATGAAGAAAGCGGTGGCCTTTTGGAACGAAGCCAGTTTGAAGGAGGATTGGATGATTTCAGTGACAGGCGCAAGGTCGATCTTCTCTATACCAATGCCAAGAGCCGAATTCTTGGAAAGCGATATTTTATGGACCATCGGTACACCCTGTTCGGCCGTGCCAAGGATTCCACCGACACCGATCCAACTACCTTGGCCATTGGACATGAGATTTCTTATGAGACCCGATTTTATGATTTTGTGCAGACCCAGCGGCACAATGCATTTGGGGAAGACCCCTTTTTGGTGCCCATTGAAGACCGTGCCAGGCTCAAGACCATGTACAACCGGGGGAGTATGGAGTTTTCCAATAAAACCCTGGGAGAGGTATCGGGAACAATTGGTCTGTACAATTACAACCATCATTTCAACAGTCTTTTGATTACACCCGAGGGTACTGTGGACAATGAACTTGCCGGTGAGGAGGTCATCGTGGGAGGTACTTATAAGAACCAAATCGGGAATTTTTTACTGGAAGGAAAGGTCAACTACACCGTCACGGGGGCACTCACGGGCAATTCCCTTGATGCCAAGGCGAGTTATCGGATAAACGAAAACAATATTTTCAGGGGGGCCATCCACCTTTCCTCCCGTATGCCCAATTTCAATTTCATTCACCATCAAAGTGATTATAGGAACTTCAACTGGCAGAACGACGGCACTTTTGAAAAAATAAGGACCAAGAATTTGGGCTTCAGTTACGATTCCAGGAAGTTTGGACTTTTGGAGATGCAGTTCAGCACGCTGGACCATTATTCCTATTTTGCCTCGACGGCCAGCCAAGAACAAGTTGCCAATGGGCTGGAAACAGCATTTGTCAGGCCCTTTCAGGAAGCCGGAAGCGTCACCCATCTAAGGGCAAAGTACAGCAAGGAGCTCAAATGGCGCAAATGGGCACTGATGAATACGGTACTTTACCAAAATGTGGGTCAGGACAACCAGGTGTTGAACCTGCCCCAATTGGTCACAAGGAACACCCTGTACTTCTCCAGCGATGTGTTCAAAAAAGCGATGTTTCTGCAGACCGGGATCACCTTCAAATACTTTTCCAGCTATGCTATGGATGCCTATCACCCCTTGTTGGGAGAATTTTACATCCAGAACAATGAGGAGTTCGGGGGATACCCTCTTTTGGATGTCTTCATCAATGCCAAAGTACGGCAGACCCGTATTTATTTTAAGGCCGAACATCTAAATTCCCTGTTTTCCGAGCCGAATTATTACTCCGCTCCAAACTATCCCTATCGCGATTTTGTCATCCGATTTGGGTTGGTCTGGAATTTCTTTTCATAATATATTGGGAATAAAAATTTAATCAATCTTGAGAAACAACGACTTACGATTTTACCCATTTTTATTTCAAAAAAATTGCCCAAAACTATTTGTGGACTAAAAATAAGGTTCCTATATTTGCACCCGCTTAGCTGATAAGGCAGGGCGTTTGTAGAGTGCCGAAGGG
>CALDPL010000087.1 GCA_937911965.1 uncultured Allomuricauda sp.
TGGCCCAGGCCATGAACTTTTCCCTGTCGTCGGCATCCCCGGTGATGTATCTCTCGTCCACCCCCATGGCGCGCATGGCCCGCCATTTGTAATGGTCTCCTGAAATCCATACTTGGGAAATGTTGTCAAAACGCTGGTTCTCCGAAATACTACGGGGAATCAAATGATTGTGATAATCAATGATCGGCTGTTTTTCGGCATAGTCGAAATAAAGCTGTTCCGCATATTTGTTTTCCAACAAAAATGTATCGGTAATAAATGTGTTTTTTGACATTGATTTTAAAACTGGTTCAATTATTCGTTGGCTGGTTTGCCTATGGTGGCCAAGATACCCCCATCCACATAGATTATCTGTCCATTTACAAAATCACTGGCCCTGGAGGCTAAAAATACCGCCGTACCGGCCAGATCCTCAGGATTTCCCCAACGGCCCGCAGGGGTCCGTTGTATTATGAAATCATTAAAGGGATTGCCATCCACTCGAATGGGTGCCGTTTGGTCCGTTGCAAAGTAGCCCGGACCTATTCCGTTCACCTGTATGTTATATGGCGCCCATTCCGTGGCCAGGTTTCGGGTGAGCATTTTCAACCCTCCCTTTGCCGCCGCATAGGCACTTACACTTGTCCTGCCCAATTCACTCATCATGGAGCAGATATTGATGATTTTTCCTTCCTTTCTTTTGACCATATCCTTGGCCACGAGTTGGGATATTATGAAAGGCCCCACCAAATCCACATCCACCACCCTTCTGAACTCGGATACTTCCATGGATAGGGCCGGCACCCTTTTGATGATTCCGGCGTTGTTCACCAGAATATCGACCTGACCGTGCTCTTCGATGATCTTATCCACAAACTTTTCAGCTTCCTTTTCATCGGTGACATCAAACAAATATCCGGTTGCCCGGAAACCCCGCTGCTTGTAGTGATTCAGGGCGGCCTCCATTTTTGATGGGGTGGTCCCCGTAATCACCAAGGAAGCCCCTGCCCCTGCCAGTCCTTCCGCCATGGCCATTCCCAGGCCATGGGTACCTCCTGTGACCAATGCCACCTTACCTTCTAAATTGAACAGTTCCATACTTCTTGATCGAATTGGGTTCTACCTTAAATCGTTTGGTGATACCACATCCATATCCCCATAATCGAGGTTTTCACCGGCCATTCCCCAAATAAAGGAATAATTGGAAGTCCCGGCTCCAGAGTGGATGGACCATTCCGGGGAAAGTACGGCATCGTGGTTGTTGAGGAAAATATGACGGGTTTGTTGCGGTTCTCCCATAAAGTGGCTTATAGTCTGGCCTTCAACAAGGTCGAAGTAAAAATAGGCCTCCATTCGTCTACTGTGCACGTGGGCCGGCATGGTATTCCAGACGGAGCCCTCTACCAACTCGGTCAGCCCCATTTGAAGTTGGCAGGTCTCAACGATGCTATTTACGATCAGTTTATTGAGGATCCGTTTATTTGAAAATTTGGAATCACCCAAGTTGATGATCTCAGCTTGGTCACGACCTACCTTTTTTGTCGGGAACCCGTGATGTGCCGGAGCGGAATTCAAATAGAACAGGGCCGGTTGTTTGGAATCTGAAGATTTGAACACCACTTCCTTGTTTCCCATACCCACATAAAGCGCCTCCTTTTTATTGAGTTCATAGGAAGTGCCGTCCACTTCCACGGTACCGGTTCCGCCAACATTGACGATTCCGAGCTCCCTACGCTGCAAAAAGAAATCGGATTTAAAATCATCCAAAGTCTCCAAGGTCAGGGCCTTGGCCACCGGCTTGGCCCCTCCAACGACAAATCTATCGTACATGGAATAGGTCAATCGTATGGAGTCATTTTGGAAAATCCCCTCGATCAAGAAATGTTTTCTCAATTCTTCGGTAGTATACTTTTTTACATCCTCGGGGTGGTGGGCATAGCGTAGTTCAGAATAGGTCATAGTAGTATATTAATTTATGCAATCGATTACACAAATATAGAACTTTTTTTTTACTGGCCTAATTCCTGCAGAAATTTGTTTCAATACTTGGTACTGAACAAAATAAGAAAATTATTGGTCAATTGGAATGTGAACCTTGGGTTGTTATGTCAATTCAGGGATAAAGTACCCTAAGGAGATTTGGTCCATTGAAAGGGCTGCAAAACGAATCGTTTTGAAAAGAAGAAAAATAATTGAATAAAAAAAGGCCCTCCACTTTACAGTGAAGGGCCTCGAGGAAGGCGGCGACCTACT
>CALDPL010000088.1 GCA_937911965.1 uncultured Allomuricauda sp.
CCCATAACTTTTTAAAGAAGCCCCATTTTCTGCGGAACACGCACAAAAGATCGGGACGTTCGTCGCGAAAATGTTCCAAAACCCCCAGATAGGTAGTGGCATTCTCACTGACGGTCAAGTCCTTGCCCAGTTCCATCAGGGCCTTGTCCACCTGTAGATCGGCCTCGGTATAGTTGGGCCTTTTCACCAAAAGAAGTCGCACCTCCGCCCCGAATTTTCCTTTGATCTCGATCAGGGGGTCCAAGATGGAATTTCGCTTCAGGATTCCAGATCCAAAGGCGGTCAATATTTTTTTGAACGGTTTGAACACCGTTCCTTTGGGGACGATCAGGGTGGGAATATTGGTCTGTTTCACGATTTTGCCCGAAGTATGCCCCAAATAGAGCTCCTCCCGCACATCATTGCTCCTGGGGGCCATGATCAAGAGGTCGATGCCCAGTTCCCGGTCAATGCTTTCCAGGCCGTCTATGAGTTCCCCATTATACGTGGCAATCCTAACGTCCAGGCCTTTTGTATCCACCTTGGCGATCACCTCCTTCAACTGCTCCAGGCTTCTCTGGGCCACTTTTTCTTCCACATTGCCCAGATTGCCGGTTGCGGTGGAAAAGGAAAAGACTTCCATTACAAAAATTTGTCCCCCTGTATGGGATGCATAGTCGATTGCGTACTGAAGGGTTTGAAAGGAATCCGCGGAGGTTCCGATGGGTACCAATATATTGCTCATGTTTCGGTGGTTGGGATTAAACTTTAAATTTACGATTTAATTGCAGAATTTTAATGATACGACCCGCAAAGTTATCAGATCTACGGGAGCTTTTGGCCCTTACCCTTGGCTGTGCCCATAAAATGCAGGGACAGGGCATCTTCCAATGGAACGAACATTACCCTTCGGAAGCGGTCTTTACAAAAGACATACAAGGCGGGGAACTCTTTTTGCTCGAAGGGAACGGAGCCCTGTTGGGAGCCATTGTACTCACCCCCAAAATGGACCTTGAATACAGCGCGGTACAATGGCTCACTCCCGATGGCAACAGCGTCTACATCCATAGGCTCTGCGTACATCCCGATCACTGGGGAAAAGGGCATGCCCAAAAGCTGATGGACTTTGCGGAGGCCCGTTCCCGTGAAAAGGGATTTGATTCGGTACGCCTGGACACCTTTTCCCAAAACAAGAGGAACCAAGAGTTTTATCGGAAAAGGGGCTACCAAAGGCTGGGGGATGTATATTTTCCCAAACAGAGCCCCCATCCCTTCCATTGTTATGAATTGCTTCTGTAACTTGCGAGATCTTGGAGCATAAAATCGATTTTAAGAGCATCAATGCCCTGGCGGTACCCGCCACCATATCCGGTATCGCGGAACCCCTGTTGTCCATCACGGACACTGCCATAGTGGGGAACATCCCTGTGGATGGCCTGGAATCCCTGGCCGCGGCGGGCATCGTGGGTTCCTTCCTGTCCATGTTGGTCTGGGTACTGGGCCAGACCCGCAGTTCCATTTCAACGATCATTTCCCAATATCTGGGAGCCGGAAAACTCGATGAGGTCAAGCGCCTGCCGGCCCAGGCGATTTATTTCAACCTGTTGTTGAGCCTTTTGGTCCTGGGTTCCACGATTTTTGTCATCGAGGAGATATTCAGCCTGTTCAACGCCAGTGGAAAAATCCTTGCGTATTGTGTTTCCTATTACTCCATACGGGTATGGGGCCTTCCGCTCACCCTCTTGACCTTTGCCATTTTCGGCATCTTTCGCGGGCTGCAGAACACCTTTTACCCCATGGTCATCGCCATTGTCGGGGCCTTTTTGAATATGGCCCTGGACTTTGCCCTGGTCTTCGGGATCGAGGGCCTGATCCCCGCCATGCATCTGGAAGGGGCCGCATGGGCCAGTCTGATCGCCCAGGGGATCATGGCCATCATGGCCGTGCTGCTTTTGCTCAAAAAGACCGAGATCGGCCTGGGGCTTGTCCTTCCGATCAACAAGGAAATGAAACGCTTGATCCAGATGAGCCTCAACCTCTTTGTCAGGACCCTGGCCCTGAACGCCGCCCTGATGTTGGCCGTTCGGGAGGCCACTGCCCTGGGGGATCCCTATATCGGGGCCCATACCATTGCCATCAACCTCTGGCTGTTCTTTGCCTTCTTCATCGATGGATATTCCGCCGCCGGCAACAGCATGGGGGGAAGGCTCCTGGGGGCCAATGATTACGGGGGACTGTGGACCCTGGCCAAGAGAATCATGGCCTACGCCATGGTGGTCTGTTTGGTGTTGATGGGACTGAGCGTATTGTTCTACGGGCCCATAGGGCAAATCTTTTCCAATGACGAAACGGTACTGTCCATCTTCAACAGCTTCTTTTACGTATTGATCCTGGGACTTCCCATCAGCACCCTGGCCTTTGTCTTCGACGGCCTGTTCAAGGGTCTGGGAGAAATGAAATACCTCAGGAATGTGCTGTTGGCCGCCACCTTTTTGGGCTTTGTCCCAAGCCTCTACCTGGGCCTT
>CALDPL010000089.1 GCA_937911965.1 uncultured Allomuricauda sp.
GACGGTACCACCAAATTGAAATTCTACCTGTACAGGGACTCCAGCCGGCTGAATCCGGAGGAATGGATCTATCAGTTGTAGGCCTCTGGATCGAAGGGGATCAGGTATTGAAGATGGCCTTGAGTTCCGTGGCATCGGCAGGCTTCATTTTTCCGGCCAGAACCAGGCTCAATTGCTTCCGTCTCAAAGCGGCTTCAAAGCGTTCCCGTTCCAGATCGGTTTCCGGTCGCAGTTGGGGGATTTCAGTGGGCTTCCCGGTGTCGTCCACGGCCACAAAGGTGTAAATGGCCTCATTGGCCTTGGAGCGTTCCCCGGTGAAGCGGTCTTCGATCCACACATCGATAAAGATTTCCATGGAGGTTTTGAAGGCCCTGGATACGGCAGCTTCCACAGTGACCACACTGCCCAGGGGAATGGCCCTGTTAAAGGCCACATGGTTGACCGAAGCGGTCACCGTGATCCTACGGCTGTGCCTGCGGGCGGCAATACTGGCTGCCCGGTCCATACGGGCCAGGAGTTCTCCCCCAAAGAGATTGTTCAGGGGATTGGTCTCACTGGGAAGGACCAGGTCGGTCATCAAGGTCCGGGATTCACTTGGCGTTTTGGCGCGCATACCTATGTTTTGGGCAAAGATATTGAAAGAGGGGGACGGCCGATAAAGAAAATGTCCCTATTTCTCGGACAACAACCAAGCATCCCTTGATTCGGTGGCTTTTACCACCCTGAGGAAATCCAGGGCTTCCTTGGGGTCCTCAAAGCTTCCATAGGCCACTTGGTGGAGCCCATAGGAGTTTTCTCCCAGATAAAAGGCATTGAAGCCCTTGTCCTGGAGTTGGGCCACTCTTTTTTCCGCATTGGCCATCTCCCTGAAGGCTCCCGCGATTACATGGTGCCTGCCGAGCTTGCGCTTGGTGATCTTGATGTCGATCGGGGGAAGTTCCAAGGGGGCGGCCTCAAAGAAGGTGGCCTCCTGGATCAGCCGGGACACCTGCTTTTGGGCATCCTGCCGTACCGCAATGGACCTTTGTTGGTGCTCCCCATAGGCGGTATAGGAAGTGACGCCCAGGGAAAAGGCCAGCATCAGCAGGGCCGCGTATTTCAACCAGGGACGGAAGGAGGTCTCTTCCCGTTTCTCCGGGGTGATCATAAAGGGGATCCGCTCTTCGAGCTGCTCGACCTCCGCTTTGAGCACTTCGCGTTGTATGGGGGTGGCGACAATGGGTGCCAAACCAAAGGAGGAGGTCAAAAAGTTGGTCTTCCCCTCGGGTTGGAACTGTATTTTTTTCTCCTGGTTGTGCCAAAGCCTACCGATTCCAAAAACCTCGACATGTTCGCCCTGGCCCAATCTTCGGTTCCAGTCCCTGGATACCCCTTCCACTTCCTCAAGCACCTCCTCATAGCCCAATTTCCGCTCCTTGGCGATCTGTGACACCAACAGCCCATCATTCTTGTTGAGCATGGCATTGAAGGAAACGACCTTGGTCGGGGGAAGGAAGGTATTGGTGGCGGAATCGATCCGGGCAGGGCTGCGCTGGGCCAGAAAAGCCCCAAAACCGGGCACGACCACACAATTGTACTCAAAGAGCAATTTCTCTATTTGGGAATCGATTCGCATACCCGCAAATATTGTAAAAATTGATGCAGTTTGAAACAAGGAGGGCCGTTTTTTTTCAACATTGGGACCCCCCTGGATTGTGCACAACTTTTATTCCATCCAATGGCCTGTGCCCAAAACCGTTGCAAGTTCGGGCCCCGAACGCCTTTTTGGATCGGGTATGGAAAGCATTGGTCGAAACTTTCGTCCCGCCCCCTAACAGAACGGTCTTTCCGGGGCGGATCGCAGTTCATCGGGAATGGGAGACCCCATATCCGGTACCCAAAAGATTTTCACGCAGGTAGAACTCAATAGCCCAGCTTCTCCCGGACCCGGGCCAATACCCCATCGGCCACGTTACGGGCCTTTTCGGCTCCCACGGCCAAGGCCTGGTCCACCTCGTCCAAATGGGACATATAGTATTGGTATTTTTCCCTGGGCTCCTCGAATTTTTTTAAGATCAACTCGTAAAGGGCTTTTTTGGCATCGCCGTACCCATAGTTTCCGGCCAGGTAATTGGCACTCATTTCCTCGATCCGTGGCGGGCTGGCCAAAAGGCTGTAGAGGGCGAACACATGGTCTGTCTTTGGGTCCTTGGGGTCTTTCAGGGGGGTGCTGTCCGTGGTAATGCCCATGATCTGTTTCCTCAGGGCCTTGTCGCTCTGGAAGAGGTTGATGGTATTGCCACGGCTCTTGCTCATTTTCTCCCCATCGGTTCCAGGGACGTACATGGTCCCTTCCCCTACCTTCGCCTGGGGGATCACAAAGGTTTCCCCCATCTGGTTGTGGAAACGGGCCGCCACATCGCGGGTGATCTCCAAATGCTGCAGTTGGTCCTTGCCCACTGGGACAATGTCCGCATCGTAGAGCAGGATGTCGGCCGCCATCAACATCGGATAACTGAACAGGCCTGCGTTCACATCGCCCATTCGGTCGGCCTTGTCCTTAAAGGAATGGGCCAGGGTCAATCTTTGAAAGGGGAAAAAACAGCTCAGGTACCAGCTCAGTTCCGCGGTCTGGGGCACATCGCTCTGCCTGTAGAACACCGTCTTTTCGACATCCAGCCCGAAGGCCAGCCAGGCCGAGGCTATGGCATAGGTGTTTTGGCGCAACAGCTCCCCGTCCTTGATCTGGGTGAGGGAATGCATGTCGGCAATAAAGAGAAAAGAGTCGTTTGCAGGGTCCTGCGCCATTTCAATGGCGGGCAGGATGGCCCCCAATATATTCCCCAAATGGGGCACGCCGGTACTCTGTATTCCTGTCAGGATTCGGGCCATATCCGATTTTTGCCCGTAAAAGTACACAAGCCGGGGCTATAAAAAAAGCGGCCGGAGCCGCTCATTGGATTGTTGTCGAAATCTATTTCTTAAAGAGTCCCGCAACCAACAGGATGACAATCGCCCCGATGACCCCGGTAACCAGATAACTCACCGTTCCCGTACCAATCGACACCCCCAGCACCCCGAAGAGCCAACTGCCCACAGCGGCGCCTACGACGCCTAGGATAATGTTCCAGAGCAGACCAAAGCCTCCCCCTTTCATAATGTTGCCTGCTAGCCATCCGGCCACGGCACCTACAATGATTGACCATAAGATTCCCATAAACTTAAGTTTTAGAGGTTATTTCCATAAAGATATTCAAATATTTTACATTTGGCGCATGTTTTTTGAACTCAATCGATTGGGAATGATGGTTTATCGGGTGTGGTTTTACATTCTTGTGACCCTTCCCATCCTTGTTTTTCTACCTTTTTTATTGTTGTCCACCCTTTCCCAACACAGCTATCCGCAGTTCTTTTGGATGGCCCGAAACCTATGGGCAAGGCCTATTTTGTACGGCATGGGGTGCATGCCCCGGATCCAATGGGAGGAGCGCCTGCAAAAGGGGAAAAGCCATATGTTGGTGGCAAACCACGGCAGTATGCTCGACATTATGTATATGTTGCTGGTCAGCCGCAACCCCTTTGTATTTGTGGGGAAGAAGGAACTGGCAAAGATCCCGATCTTTGGGTTTTTCTACAAAAGGGTCTGTATCCTGGTCGACCGGGAGGATGTCCGAAGCAGGACGGGGGTGTACCTCAAGGCCCAACGCAGGTTGGACCAAGGGTTGGGCATCTGCATTTTCCCCGAAGGGGGGGTACCCGATGATGAGACCCTACTTTTGGACGATTTCAAGGACGGGGCCTTCAAGATGGCCATATCCCATAAGATTCCCGTGGTTCCCATTGTATTTTACGATAACAAGGCGCGCTTTCCCTTCAGCTTGAACGCTGGAGGACCGGGACCCCTGCGGGCCAGGGTATTGCGGTTCTTTGAAACGGAGCACTTGGAAGCCCGGGACACCCAGGGGTTGAGGGATCGGGTCAGGGAGGCAATCCTTATCGAACTATCGGCCGACATTCGGTCCTGATCTGGATATTTGTAGGTCCCCCGTAATCCAAATTATGGTATTGTCAAGAAGGTGAGTGTAGTTTTAAAATGAACTTTCCCCAAAAAACGAAATCAAAAATTTGAATTGGACAACCAGTGATTACAAATCAAATCCAAAATTGGATTGGAATCCAAAATCAAACAAAATTAAGAAGGTATATTATCGTATATGCCTGTATATCCCAGGACAGTATCAATCTTTCTTAACTCATGTTCAATGCCATCCAGCCTTTTATTCACGCTTTTAAAGTTTGCGTTCATATCAGATTTTAGTTCCTGGATTGCTTCTAATATTTTAGCATTATCACTTATAACAGTCTTAGTTATTTGTTATTGGAAAGATACTGAAGAAGTTTTCCAAGTAACAAATTATTTTAATGCCGATTTCTATATCATTTTTTAATTGAACTAAACTTTCAGTTCGTCCTCTACGATCATGGGTTTTGGATTCCAGGAACACATTGGACCCCTCTGTATGTTTCCTAGCAAAGCCCCATCCCAATGTCCCAGTTTATTGATTTGGCCACACCCTGACCATTGATTGAAACAAGGGCTGAACAAAAATCGAGAATCTTCTTTATTTATTGAGAAACATTGATAGGGGTTCTGCCAGTCTTTTTAAAAACTAAGGGGCATAAAAAAAGTGCCCCGCCAAAGGACGGGGCACTTGGTCGACTGCCAAAGGGCGGCAATCTTCCTAACCAACTTCGTATTTCCTAAAACTTAAAACTGACCCCACTATATACCGCGATGGAATAGGGGTGAAAGTTGCCGGCCGTATTGGAAAAAGTGTTCAATTGATATTTGAACATGGGCTCCAGGTTCAATTGGAGCTTGGGTGAAAATTTATAATTGAGCCCCATGCCCACATTGGCACTGAAATTCGTCGAGTTTACATTGTTGGCCTCCCCGATTTCGGTGACCAGTTCCCGGGATTCCAACAGAACGGCATTGTCCACCAGAAAAAGTGAACTGACACCCCCGATCAGGTCCAGACCGAACTTTCGGTCCACCACGGCATAGTTGACCTCCAAGGGCACTTCGATATAGCCCAACTGCTGTACCATCTTACCATCCAAAAAGGGCATCTCGTTCAGGGCCACCTCCTTGGAGGCCAGTTCCGAGGGGCTGTCCATAAAATGGGGACTGTTGGCCAAGGTATTGCTGCGCACCACGATGTTCTGTGAGTTTTCGCGGTAATTGATGCTGCTGAAATTCTGTGACCCCCTGGCCGACATGCTGGATGAAAAGCTCACGCCATTGGTATCGTAGCCGTAATTTACCCGGTGCACCCCGGTTCGGATCTTCACTTTTTTGCCCATTTCATAGGCGACGTTGAGCCCATAGCTCAGGTTGAAGTTGCCCGATTTGGAATTGGTCGCAAATTCGGAATGTATGGGAGATCCCTGTCCGCTCGCATCAAAATAGACCGGGGCCACGGAAGGTCCCACGGACCACCTGCCCCCATCCCGGACAGCGATGGCCTCTTCTTCTTCCTGTTCCCGTATGGCCTCATAAATGGATTTCTTGCCATCCTCTACCTCCTCAAGGGCAACGGTCCCCTCTTCCTTTTTGGCTTTGTCGCCCTCGGTCAAGTCTTTGTCCAAGGCCTCGGAACGCTCCCGCTGGGCCAGGGCCCCCTGTTTTTGGTCCGAAGGATTTCCCAAGGAGTCCCTAAACTGGAGCCGCTCCCTATCGAGACTGTCCATGGACTTTTTGTTTTCCAAGGCGGCCAGGGCTTCCGTTTCCCCCAGGCTTTCAGGGTCTTCACCCACCGTTTTTCCATTGGATTTGGATTCCCCCTTGGTTTTGGCCAGATCTTCCCCACCGGGGATAAAATCCAATTCTTTTTCATTTTGGTCGGCCTGCTCCCCGGTTCTTATGGGGTCCGAGGGTCGATCCGCCAAGGTCCCCGTATCGGGCAACTTCGAGGGGCCGTCGGCCTCCCCGCCTTTGAGGTCCTTGTCGATCAGGTCCCGGACTTCCTCATTTTGGGTGTCGGTGATGATCTGTTGCGGGTCGCCATCGGCCTTGGGCCCAAAAGGGGCAATGGCGTACAGCAGCAAGGCCAAAGCGGCCGCTGCACCGCCCAGCTGCCACCAAAGGGGCAGGATCCGCTTGCGTTGCTTCTTCTTGTCCAGGGAGGCCTCGATGGCCCGCCACACCCTTTCATCCGGAACTTCCCCAAATTCCTTGAAACGGTCCCTGAACAATTGCTCTAAATTCTTTTTCCCCATCGTAGTTTAGGTTAGGCAATGTTGATTTTCTCTTTCTCTATTTTATCCCTCAGAATCGTCTTGGCCCGGGCCAGATTGGATTTGGAGGTGCCAATGGATGTCCCCAACATCCCACTGATTTCCTTATGGCTGTACCCGTCCAGAACATAAAGGTTGAAGGTCAACCTATACTTCTGCGGCAGTTCCTGTATATATCCCAATAGGGTGGACAGGCTGATGTCCAAATCCCCGGTCTCCACTTCATCGGCATCCCCGATCTCTTCGGTGACCAGGCTCAGGTGCTGCTCCTTCCGGTACTTTTGCAGGACGGTGTTTACCGTGATCCGCTTGATCCAACCCTCGAAAGACCCTTGAAAGGCGTATTGGTCCAATTTGCTGAAGATGGTCATAAAACTGTCGTGAAGGTTGTCCTCGGCCTCGGTCCTGTTCCTCGAATATTTCAGGCACATGCCAAAGAGCAAGGCGGAATATTTGCGATACAGTTCCGCTTGCGCCTGACGATCCCCTTTTTTACAGTTATGTATCAGCGCCTCAAGATCCAAATGTTGGTCAATTTTGGATTGTTGATAATCAATTTGTGGTTTCCGGGTCCACCGGAACCGTGTATTCCAAATATATGTCGTTATCTTCCGCATCCTTGCCGGCGTAGAACCTAAAATGGTACTCCCCGGTATAGATCACCCTGAACTGCATGGTGGCCACCACCTCAGTGACCGCTTGGGTACAGGCCCTTTCCTCATCGGTCAAGACGGAGCCCACCACCACTACATCCCGATCGGTCTGTGCCGTTTTGGTAACATCAAAACCTTCGAAGTAGGTACAGCCGTTGGGTCTTTGGTAGGTGACGTCAATGTCGTAGGTTTCCCCAAAGACAAAGGCTTCGGGAATATCGACATCCACGGTCCTAAGGGCGGTAAAATAAAAATTTGGGGTATCATCGTCCAGGTCGCAGGACCCCAACCATGAACATGCCACCAATAAAATGAGGGGCATCAACACTTTTTTCATAACAAATCCATTTTATTCCCTAGATGTTCACTTTTCCCAAGGGTTGCGTTGGATTTTCACGGGACTGCCGTCCAAAAAGTAAAGTTGGGTTGTTCGGTTTATTTGCTCAAGGTGGCTATGGCCTCCTTGATTTTGTCCTCCAGCTCTTCGGAAAGTTCCGGATTGTCCACGAGCAGGACCTTTACCGCATCGCGACCCTGTCCCAGTTTGGTATCCCCATAACTGAACCATGAGCCGCTTTTCTTGATGATTTCATAGGCCACCCCCAAATCGAGTATTTCCCCGATCTTGGAAATTCCCTCCCCGTACATGATGTCGAATTCGGCGGTCTTGAAGGGTGGGGCCACCTTGTTCTTGACCACCTTTACCCGGGTCTTGTTCCCCTGCACGTCTCCATCGACCCCCTTGATCTGGGTGGATCTCCTGATGTCCAAACGGATCGAGGCATAGAATTTCAGGGCGTTCCCACCGGTGGTGGTCTCCGGATTCCCGAACATCACCCCGATCTTCTCCCGCAATTGGTTGATGAAGATCACGGTGCATTTGGTCTTGCTTATGGTGGAAGTCAGTTTTCTCAGGGCCTGGGACATCAAACGGGCATGAAGGCCCATTTTGGAATCCCCCATCTCCCCCTCGATCTCGCTCTTCGGGGTCAGGGCGGCCACGGAATCCACGATGACGATGTCAATGGCTCCGGATCGGATCAGGTTTTCGGTGATTTCCAGGGCCTGCTCCCCGTGATCGGGCTGGGAAATGATCAGGTTGTCGATGTCCACCCCCAATTTTTGGGCATAGAACCGATCGAAGGCGTGCTCCGCATCTATGAAGGCGGCGATGCCGCCCGCCTTTTGGGCCTCGGCTATGGCGTGCAGGGTCAGGGTGGTCTTCCCGGAAGATTCCGGACCGTAGATCTCGATGACCCGTCCCCTTGGATAACCACCAACGCCCAGGGCTATGTCCAATCCCAGGGAACCCGAAGGGATTACCTCGACATCCTCCACCACGCTATCGCCCATTTTCATCACGGCACCCTTGCCATAGGTTTTGTCCAATTTGTCAAGGGTGAGTTTAAGGGCTTTCAGTTTTGCTTCTTTCTCGTTGCTCATTGTCAATGGGATTAGGAAGGCTAAAGTACCAATTCTTTACAGATGTGGCAAAGGCCACGCAACCTTTTTCGATTTATTGAATCCTAGGGGTACTAACTCATTTCAATAGGGCGCTGAGGTGCCCGGCCTTGCAAGGAGGGAGAAAAATTACACAGTGAAAAAGAAATGAAAACGGAAGGGGCCCACTGCTATTGGGTCCCTTTTTAGTCTATGTCCCTTAATGGATAAGAGTTTCCTGAGAAAGACACGGCCCACAAGGGGAACAACAAGCTCCCCTGGCCCAATTTCAATCGGGTGATATGCCTGGGGACGGCCCCGGTTCATTTTCCAATTATTTTCCAATATCCGGTTTTATCGCTTCCAATTTGTTCGATTAGCCCCTTTTCCTTTAGGGCTTTGATTTTCCGTTTTACCGTACTCAAACTAAAATTCAAACGTTCTTTAATGTCGTTTGCCGTGATGTGCTTGTTTTGCTTTATCAAAGAAATTATATCTTCATTTACAGTGTCATTTACTTGGTCGACATAATGAATGTGCATTTCACGGTTTTTTAGAACATGATTTTCATCTAGAAGAAAGTTTGAAAGGAATTGGATGAGAAATTTTTCTGTTTTATGAATACCGATGGACAAATTTTCGTAGTTGGCCCGTACCAGGGAATTGCGGAAATACCACGAATGTTCTGCAAACATATTATTGTTAACCTCCTTAAAACCAAGGTTTCGAAGATATTTTATTAAAAATATGTAACTGTTCAGCCATTATTTTTTGATTTCCCAAAAAAATAAATGCCCATTGGCTTGGATCTCAATTTTTTAATTCGGATCTTTCGGAAAACCGTTCGTCTTGACCGACAGAGAGCTTCTTCAAAAGCTGACCGATGAGTTCGATCTCTTCAAAAAGGAGACCGGACAGATCATCGGCGACCTCCAAAGGGAGAACGCCGCCCTGAAAGAGAAGCTTGCCCGCTACGAGAACCCAAAGAACAGCGGCAACAGCGGCATCCCCCCCTCCCAGGACCCCTTCAGAAAGACCAAGAGCCTACGGGGAAGGTCCAACAGGCCCCAGGGCGGCCAAAAGGGACATGATGGGAACAAGCCCAAGATGACCGGGGCCCCGGATGCCGTGGTGGTCCACGATATCGAAAAATGTTCCTGCTGCGGCAACGGCCTTGAAGGGGATCCCCACCGTTGGGATGCCCGCCAGGTGTTCGACATTCCCCCCATTGCCATGGAGGTGACCGAGCACAGAAGGATGCACAGGACCTGTGGCAACTGCGGGACGGAGAACTCGGGGACCTTCCCCGATGGCCTTGTCCAGGAGGCCCAGTACGGGAACAGGCTCAAATCCCTTTGCGTATACCTTCAAAACTACCATATGCTTCCCTTTGCCCGTTGCAGGGAAATGATCTCGGACCTTACCGGGCACAACATCTCCACGGGCAGCCTGTCCAATTTCCAGGGCCAGTGCTTCGACCGTCTGGAAGGGTATGAAAGGGACATCAGGGAGATGCTGTTGCAGAGCCCGGTGCTGCACGCCGATGAGACCGGGATCCGCCTGAGCGGGAAGAACAGTTGGATGCACGTGGTCAGTAATGGGCAGATCGGCTTTTTCGCCCACCATCCCAACAGGGGAAAACAGGCCATGGACAGCATCGGATTGCTGGAACACTACACCGGGACCCTGGTCCACGACCGGTTCAGCGGTTACTTCTCCTATAGCTGCGACCATGCCCTGTGCAATGCCCATATCCTAAGGGACCTGGTCCATGTGGAGGAGGCCTTCGATGCCCATTGGGCCAAGGGGCTGAGAAAACTGCTGGTCAGGGCCAAAAGGGACCGGGAAAGGGACCCCGGGCCGGGGGAGGGACATTATTCAAGGGTCTTCAAAAAGTACATTGGGTACATCAGGCCCGTCATAAGGGGCCATGACAAAAAATTCAAGAAGACCCAGGAACAGCGACTGGCCTTCGCCCTGGAGAAACACAAATATCTTTTCCTCAAGTTCCTGGAACAGCCCCATGTGCCCTTCGACAACAACCAGGCCGAACGAGATCTGAGGATGATCAAGGTGAAACAAAAGGTCTCCGGATGCTTCAGGTCACAACAGCACGCCCAATACTTTGCGCGCATCAGGGGGTATATCTCCACGATCAAGAAAAACAATGAAAGGGTACTGGACAATATCCAAGCGGCATTCCTGGGAAACCCCTATCTTCCCCTATCCAACGGGTGAACAGTTACAAAAATATTGCTGTCGTTCTTGTGTTTCCTTCACCGAAAAGGTGAATTTGCCACAGGTAGGATATAAAATGTGCTAAATGTTCGATAACCTCCAATCGACTCAAACCTTTGTAACTAAACTGCTTTTCTTGCTGAAAATCGTATTCCAAGGTT